>JAEXJH010000170.1 GCA_023445955.1 Pseudomonadota bacterium | reverse complement strand
ATCGACGTGCTGAAGGCCGGCGGCCGCGATCCGCTGGGCTTCGACCGCGCCGTGGCCGCCGCCGACGCCGATCCCGAACGCGGCGCCCCCGCCGATGCGCCCAAGGTCGGCGACCTCGTCTGGCTGCAGCCCGGCCACTGCGATCCGACCATCAATCTCTATGACGCCCTGCACGTCTGGGACGGCGAGAAGCTGGAGCGCTGGGCGGTGGACGGCCGCCGGGTCTCCCTCTAGGGTCCGCGCCAAGATTTCCCCCAAAGAGGGTTCCGGATGAAACGCCTGCTGCTCGCCACCGCCCTGATCGCTGCGCCCATGCTCGCGCACGCAGCGGATGCGCCCAAGATCGACCCCGCCAAGCTGTCGGCCCACATCAAGATCCTGTCGTCGGACGCGTTCGAGGGCCGCGGCCCGGCCACCGAGGGCGAGAAGAAGGCCGTCGGCTACATCGTCGACCAGATGAAGGCCATCGGCCTGTCGCCCGCCGGCGACCTGCAGAAGGACGGCAAGCGCGCCTGGACCCAGAACGTGCCGTTGGGCCGCTTCGAGATGGCCGGCCCGGTCGCCGCCAGCGTCACCGTCGGCGGCCAAAAGCAAGCCCTGGCCCAAGGCGACGACGTCGCTATCCGCGCGGCCATGACCAATGTCGACGCCGTCTCGATCAAGGACGCCCCGCTGGTCTTCGTCGGCTATGGCGTGAAGGCCCCCGAGCGGAACTGGGACGACTTCAAGGGCATGGATCTGAAGGGCAAGGTCCTGGTCGTGCTGATCAACGACCCGGACTTCGAGACGGGCTCGGGCGACTTCGGCGGCAAGGCCATGACCTATTACGGCCGCTGGACCTACAAGTACGAGGAAGCCGCGCGCCAGGGCGCGGCCGGCATTCTGATCGTGCACGAGACGGCGCCCGCCTCGTATGGCTGGAACACGGTCAAGAACTCCAACACCAACGTGATGTTCGACATCGTCCGCAAAGAGCCGGCCAAGTCGCACCCGTCGATGGAAGCCTGGATCCAGCGTGACGTCGCCGTCGACCTCTTCAAGAAGTCGGGCCTGGATTTCGACGCCCTGAAGAAGCAGGCCCAGACCCGCGACTTTAAGCCAGTCGAGTTGAAGGGCGTCACCTTCTCGGCTGACTACAAGGTCAAGCACGAGGTGATCGTCTCCAAGAACGTCGCCGGCCGCATCGTCGGCGCGAAGTACCCGAACGAGACCATCATCTACAGCGGCCACTGGGACCACCTGGGCGTCGGCGCGCCTGACGCCAAGGGCGACAAGATCTACAACGGCGCCATCGACAACGCCGACGGCATCGCCGCCCTGCTGGAACTGGCGCGCGCCTTCAAGAGCCGGCCCGCGCCGCAGCGCTCGATCCTGTTCCTGGCCGTGACGGCCGAGGAAAAGGGCCTGCTGGGCTCGGAATACTACTCGGCCAACCCGCTCTTCCCGCTGGCCACCACGGTCGGCGACATCAATATCGACGCCCTGTCGGCCGCCGGTCCGGCCAAGGACATCGGCACCTCGGGCGACGGCAAGGTCGACCTGCAGGACATGCTGGTCGCCAAGGCCAAGCTGCACGGCCGCTACTTCACGCCCGACCCGGTGCCGCAGGCCGGCCACTTCTACCGCTCGGACCACTTCCCGTTCGCCAAGCGCGGCGTGCCGGCCATCTCGATCGGCTCGGGCAACGACCTGGTGAAGGGCGGCAAGGAGGCCGGCGAGAAGGCCGAGGCCGAATACACCGACAAGCGCTACCACCAGCCGGCGGACGAGTGGTCGGCCGACTGGGACCTGTCGGGCCAGGCCATGGACCTGGGCCTCGTCTACGAGATCGGCCACGACCTGGCCAACTCGCGGGTGTGGCCGCAGTGGCAGACGGGCTCGGAGTTCAAGGCCCTGCGCGACAAGACGGCCGCGCAGCGGAAGTAGGACCTAGCGCTACGAGATCCTCGTCCTTCGACAAGCTCAGGATGAGGATCTCGACTGCCATCCCCATATTGTTCCTGAGCATTTGAAGTAGCCCTCATCCCGAGCTTGTCGAAGGACGAGGGCGGACCCACGATCATGACCGCCTCCGTCTTCGACCTCTTCAAACTCGGCGTCGGCCCGTCGAGCAGCCACACCATGGGGCCGATGACGGCCGCGGTGCTGTTCATCGGCCGCTTGCGCGACGCCGGTAAGCTGCCTGCCGTCCACCGGGTCGAGGTCCGCCTCTACGCCTCCCTGGCCCTGACCGGTCGCGGCCACGCCACCGACCGCGCGGTGATCCTGGGCCTGATGGGCTTCGTGCCCGCCACGCTGGATCCCGACGCTGGCGAGCGCGCCTTGCTGGAGACGCAAGCGACCCAATCGCTGAACCTGGGCGGCGACCACGCCATCGGCTTCGACGAGGCCCGCGACATCGTCTGGCTGGGCCACGAGCGCCTGCCCCAGCACCCGAACGGGCTTACCTTCACCGCCTTCGACAAGGCCGGCGAGACCCTGGCCGAGCGCACCTATTTCTCGATCGGCGGCGGCTTCGTCCGCGATGAATTCGAGATGGGCAGCAACGCCCCGCCCGAGCCTGGCCCGATCATCCCCCATCCCTTCGAGAGCGGCGCTGACCTGCTGCAACGCGCCGCCGATGCGGGCCTGTCGATCGCCGGGGTCATGGGCGCCAACGAGCTGGCCCGGATGTCGCTGGATGACATGAACGCCGGCCTCGACCGCATCTTCGAGGCCATGGAGGCCTGCATCGATCGCGGCATGCGCCAGGACGGGACTCTCCCCGGCGGCCTCAGCGTCAAGCGCCGCGCCCGCCAGATCCATCAGACGATCCTCGGCCGAATGGAGCGCCAGATGAGCGACCCGCTGGCGGCCATGGACTTCGTCAACCTGTGGGCCATGGCGGTCAACGAGGAGAACGCCGCCGGCGGCCGCGTCGTCACCGCCCCGACCAATGGCGCGGCGGGCCTGGTCCCGGCCGTGCTGCGGTTCTTCGTGCGGTTCCACAAGGGTACACCCGAGCAGATCCGGGTGTTCCTGCTGACCGCCGCCGCGATCGGCGCGCTCTACAAGCGCAACGCCTCGATCAGCGGGGCCGAGGTCGGCTGCCAGGGCGAAGTGGGCGTGGCCTGCTCGATGGCCGCCGCTGGCCTGGCCGCCGCGCTGGGCGGCACCAACGCCCAGATCGAGAACGCCGCCGAGATCGGCATGGAGCACAATCTGGGCCTCACCTGCGACCCGATCGGCGGCCTGGTGCAGATCCCCTGCATCGAACGCAACGCCATGGGCGCCATCAAGGCCATCGACGCCGCGCGCCTGGCGCTGCTCGGCGACGGCCAGCACTCGGTCAGCCTCGACAAGGTCATCGCCACGATGAAGCGCACCGGCGAGGACATGAACGAGATCTACAAGGAAACCTCGATGGGCGGTCTCGCCGTGGGCCTGTCGGTCAACCGGGTCGAGTGCTGACCGCAGGAGTCAGCAGGCTGACGCCGCACTCTTGCCGAACCGGCCGGCGATGCTAGGGTGCGCGCCGAGAACAGGAAGGGAACAGGCATGGCCAAGGGCGTGATCCGGACGGGCATCGGCGGCTGGACGTTCGAGCCTTGGCGCGGGACCTTCTACGGCGATGACGTCAAGCAGAAGGACGAGCTGAAATACGCCGCGTCCAAGCTGACCAGCATCGAGATCAACGGCACCTACTATTCGACCTTCAAGCCCAACAGCTGGCAGACGTGGCGCGACGAGACGCCCGACGACTTCGTGTTCGCGGTCAAGGCCAGCCGCTTCTGCACCAATCGCAAGGTGCTGTCGGAGAACAACGACTCCCTGCAGAAATTCCTGTCCCAGGGCCTGGAGGAGCTGGGTCCGAAGCTGGGTCCCATCAACTGGCAGTTCATGGCGACCAAGAAGTTCGATGCGGCCGATTTCGAGGGCTTCCTGAAATTGCTGCCAAAGGAACAGGGCGGCGTCCAGCTGCGCCACGCGCTGGAGGTCCGCAGCCCGACCTTCGCCTGCCAGGAATTCTACGACCTGGCCGCCAAGTACGGCGCGGCCATCGTCTACGCTGTCGACGACGAGGAGCCGACCTGGCCCTGCATCGACCAGCCGACGGCGGACTTCACCTATGCGCGACTGATGTCCAGCAAGCCGGATGAGCCGACGGGCATGAGCTCGGAGGAGCTGGACGGGGTGGTGACGCAGGCGCGGAAGTGGGCCGAGCGCGGCGATGTGTTCGCGTACTTCATCGCCGGGGCGAAGGTGCGCAATCCGGCGGCGGCGATGGCGCTGATCGAGAAGCTGGGGGCGTAAGCGCCCCCTCCGTCTCGCTGCGTATCCGCAGCTATCCACCTCCCCCGTTTCACGGGGGAGGTGAAGCCTTCCCCTCCTGCCCCGCTTGCGGGGAGGTGGCGCGGCGCCGCCAGGCGACGTGACGGAGGGGGCGCTAGACCTTCTTCGGAAACCACGGCACGAACCCACTCGTCCGCGCCACATAGTCCTCATACCCCGGCTTGCTCTTGCGCATCTTGCCCTCGGTGGTCGGCACGCCGCTCCACCGCGTCAGCAGCACGGTGATCAGCACCGGCCCCGGCAGCGCCCAGGCGCCAAGCCCGGTCTCGGCGGCGATCAGGTAAAGCCCCCACCAGACGCAGGCGTCGCCGAAGTAGTTCGGATGCCGCGTGTAGCGCCACAGGCCGCGATCCATCACCTTGCCGGCGTTGGCGGGATCGGCCTTGAACGCCGTCAGCTGCGCGTCGCCGATGGTCTCGAACAGAATCCCGACCACGGCCAATGCTGCGCCGGCGAAGGCCAGCGGTCCCAGCGGCCCGGCCTGCTGGCCCAGCTGCACCGGCAGGGCGACGGCGAAGCCCAGCGCGTACTGAAGCGAGAACACCAGCAGCAGTGCGGTCTTGGCGAAACTCCAGCCGCGATGCTTCTCGGCATGGGCGATCATCGAGACATAGCGGCGGTCGGCGCCGTGCTTGCGCCAGCGCCAGAACAGATAGCCGCCCAGCCGCGCCGCCCACAGCGTGCACAGGCCCGTCAGCAGCAGGCCGTGCGGCGTCGCCCCCCATGCGTTCAGGGGATGCTGCAACAGCGTGCTCCAGGCCAAGAGCGCCATGCTCGGCCCCCACCAGGCGTCGATGAAGCTGACGTCCTTGATCCGTAGGCTGACGGCCCACAGGACCAGGAAGGCGACCGCCGAGACGGCGGCGTTGACGAGCAGGAGTTGGAGCAGCGGCGGCATTCGGGGACCTTGAGCGGGGGTCGCGAGAGTTACGGGTCGGCGTCGGAAGGGGTTTCACGTCCCCACGACGAAACTCACCGTCGTGGTGGTGGAGCCACCGATGTTCAGCGTCTGAACCGTCTTGGCG
>JAEXJH010000169.1 GCA_023445955.1 Pseudomonadota bacterium | reverse complement strand
GAGCTGGTGGCGCGCTTGATCCATGGCGCCAGCACGCGGGCCAAGCAGGAGTTCGTCGCGGTCAGCGCCGCCGGCATGGCGCCCGAACGCCTCGACGTCGAGCTGTTTGGCGAGGAAGGCGAGGGCGGTCGTCCGCGCAAGATCGGCGTGTTCGAACGCGCCCACGGCGGCACGCTCTATCTGGACGAAGTGGCCGACATGCCGCGCGAGACCCAAGGGCGCATCCTGCGGGTGCTGGTCGAGCAGCGCTTCCGCCGCGTCGGTGGCGACAACGACGTCCAGGTCGACGTGCGGGTCATCTCGTCCAGCTCCCGCGACCTGCGCGACGAGATCACCAGCGGCCGCTTCCGTGAGGATCTGTTCCACCGCCTGAACGTGGTGCCGGTCCGCGTTCCTGGTCTGGCCGAGCGTCGCGAGGACATCCCAGAACTGATCGCCTACTTCGTCGAGAAGATCAGCGAGGCGACGGGTCTGGCCCGCCGCAGGCTTGGCGAAGACGCCTTGGCGACACTGCAGGTGCAGACCTGGCCGGGCAATGTTCGCCAGCTGCGCAACAACGTCGAGCGGATGCTGATCCTGGCCTCGGGCGAGCCGGGCGAGGTGATCACCGCCGAGATGCTGGCCGGCGCCGACCAGCCCAGCGCCGGCAACGCCGGGGCGATTGGGGCCGAGCGGATCATCGCCCTGCCGCTGCGAGAGGCCCGCGAGCTGTTCGAGCGCGAGTACCTGAACGCCCAGATCCTGCGGTTCGGCGGCAACATCTCGCGCACCGCCAACTTCATCGGCATGGAGCGCTCGGCGCTGCACCGGAAGCTGAAATCCCTGGGCGTGGCCGGCGCCCGGGCGGAAGAGGAAGAGTAGATGTCGCGTTTCGCCTATGTGAACGGCCGCTTCGTGCGTCACGGCGAGGCCGCCGTGCATATCGAGGATCGCGGCTACCAGCTGGCGGACGGCGTCTACGAGGTCTGGGCCGTGTTCGACGGCAAGCTGGCGGACGCCGAGGGGCATTTCACGCGCCTGTGGCGCAGCCTGGACGAGCTGCGCATCGCCCATCCGATGAGCCAGGCGGCGCTGCTGCTGGTCCTGCGCGAGGCCGTGCGCCGCAACAAGGTCAAGGAAGGGCTCTGCTACCTGCAGGTCACCCGTGGCGTCGCCAAGCGCGACCATGCCTTCCCGAGCCCTGCCGTGCCGCCGTCGATCGTCATCACCGCCAAGTCGCTGGACCGCGCCGCCAGCGAGGCCAAGGCCGCCAAGGGCGCGTCGGTGATCTCGGTCCCGGAGAACCGCTGGGGCCGCTGCGACATCAAGTCGATCGGTCTGCTGCCAAATACGCTGGCCAAGCAGGCGGCGCGTGAGCGCGGCGCGCTGGAGGCCTGGTTCGTCGACGACATGGGCCTGGTGACCGAAGGCGCCTCGTCCAACGCCTGGATCATCGACGCCGAGGGCACGCTGCGGACCCGCGACACCCAGGCCAACATCCTGCGCGGCGTCACCCGCTCGACCTTGCTGGAAGTGGTGCGCGAGACCGGCCTGCCGTTCAGTGAAAAGCCTTTCACGATCGCCGAGGCGCAAGCCGCCAAGGAAGCCTTCATCACCGGCGCCGGCTCGCTGGTGACGGCGATCATCGAGGTCGACGGGGTCAAGCTGGGCGACGGCAAGCCTGGGCCGGTGGCGATCGGCCTGCGGCGTTCCTATATCGAGCGAGCGCGTCAGAAAGCCGTCTGAGATCGGAGCAATATCCGGCGAAGGCGTCTTTCCGCCGCGCGGCTTTGCGGAAATTTTCGCTGCGAGCTTGTCGCTTTCAGCGAAAAATCATCTAGCATGGCCTTGTTTGTGTGGGGGGCGTGTTGCCCTCCGATAACAACGAGAGGGGAACCCCCGTATGTCTGCCGAGAAGAAGCAAAACCTTCAGGACACCTTCCTGAACAGCGTGCGCAAGTCGAAGACGCCGCTCACCATTTTCCTCGTCAACGGCGTGAAGCTGCAAGGCGTGGTCAGCTGGTTCGACAATTTCTGCGTCCTCCTGCGTCGCGATGGCCAGTCGCAACTGGTCTACAAGCACGCCATTTCCACCATCATGCCGGCTCAGCCTGTTCAGCTCTATGAGCCCAGCGCCGACTCCGACGACTGATCCGAGACTACTTGTCCAAGTCTACATCCAGGTCGATTGACCACGCCGCGCCGATCCTGAAGGCGCTTGTCATCCATCCGGCGCGGCAGTTGCGCGGCCAGGCGGCCCTCGAGGCCCGGGATCCCAATGCCCGGCTCGAGGAAGCCGTCGGCCTCGCCATCGCGCTTGATCTCGAAGTCGTCGAGACGATGATCGCGCCGCTGCGCGCCGTCACCCCTGCGACCTTGTTCGGCAAAGGCAAGGTCGAGGAGTTCGCGGCCATCTGCGAGGTCGAGCACATCGACGTCGCCGTCTTCGACGACCAGCTCACGCCCATCCAGCAGCGCAATCTCGAGAAGGCGCTGAAGGTCAAGGTCGTGGACCGCACCGGGCTGATCCTCGAGATCTTCGCCCGCCGCGCCCGGACCCGTGAAGGCCGGCTGCAGGTCGAGCTGGCCAGGCTCGAATACGAGCGCTCGCGTCTCGTCCGCACCTGGACCCACCTTGAGCGGCAACGCGGCGGCACCGGCAATACCGGCGGTCCCGGCGAAACCCAGATCGAACTGGACCGCCGCCTGATCCGCGACAACATCCTCAAGCTCAAGAAGGAGCTTGAGGAGGTGCGCCGCACGCGGACCCTGCACCGCAGCGCCCGCAAGAAGGTGCCGTATCCGACGGTCGCTCTGGTCGGCTACACCAACGCCGGCAAGTCCACGCTGTTCAACCGCCTGACCGAAGCCGAGGTCCTGGCTAAGGACATGCTGTTCGCGACCCTGGACCCCACTTTGCGCACCGTGAAGCTGCCCGACGGGCGGCCGGCGATCATGTCCGACACCGTCGGCTTCATCTCCGACCTGCCGCACGAGCTGGTCGAGGCCTTCCGCGCCACCCTCGAGGAGGTGCAGGAGGCCGACGTGGTCCTGCACGTCCGTGACGTCGCCAATCCCGACAGCGAGGCGCAAGCCCGCGACGTCGAGAGCGTGCTGGCCGAGCTGGGCGTAACCTTCGACGAGGGCAAGACCGTCGTCGAGGTCTGGAACAAGATCGACCTGCTGGCCGAAGACGATCGCGAGGTCGTCGAGGGCCATGCCCGTCGCAAGGAAGCCTCGGCGGTCTCGGCCGTCACCGGCGAGGGCTGCGAAGCCCTGCTGCGCCGGATCAGCGGCCTGATCGACGACAGCCCGCCGGTCGAGATCCAGCTGAAGGCCCAGGACGGCCAGGCCATCGCCTGGATCTACCGCAACGGCCGGGTGCTGAGCCGCTATGACGGTCCGGACGGCGACGTCACGATCGTCACTCGGCTGGACAGCCAGGCGCTGGGCCGGTTTGAGCGCCAGTATCCCGGCGCTCTCGTCGGGACGGTGGACTAGGCCTTCTTCTCCGCCGCCTTGGCGTCGTTCCACAGCGCGTCCATCTCGGCGAGATCAGACTGGTCGGGCGTCTTGCCGCGCTCGGCCAGCCCCGCCTCGACGAAGCCGAAGCGGCGGACGAACTTGGCGTTGGTGGCGCGCAGGGCGTCTTCGGGGTCGACGTCCAGCTTGCGGGCCAGGTTGGCGCAGACGAACAAGATGTCGCCCAGCTCCTCGCGGGCCTTGGCCATGTCGCCGGCCTCGATCTCGACCTCGATCTCGGCGGTCTCCTCGCGCAGCTTGTCCAGCACCTCGCGGGCCGAGGGCCAGTCGAAGCCGACACGGGCGGCGCGCTTGGTCAGCTTGACGGCGCGGGTGAGGGCGGGGAGACCGGTCGGCACGTCATCCAGCACCCCGGTCTTGGCCTTGGCCTTGCGCTCTTGGGCCTTCAGCTCCTCCCAGTCGGCGACCTGGGCCGAGAGGTCGTCATAGGCGTGGTCGCCGAACACGTGCGGATGGCGGCGGATCATCTTGTCCGAAATCGCCGCAGCCACGTCCTTCAGGTCGAACGCGCCCTGTTCCTCGGCCATCCGCGAGTGGAAGACCACCTGCAGCAGCAGATCGCCCAACTCGTCGCGCAGCTCCGGCAGGTCGTTGCGTTCGATGGCGTCGGCGACCTCGTAGGCCTCCTCGACCGTATAGGGCGCGATCGTCGCGAAGGTCTGCTCCAGGTCCCACGGGCAGCCGCCGTTCGGATCGCGCAGCTTGGCCATGATCTCGACCAGGCGAAACAGCGGATGCTGATCCTCAGCCGGCGGGGCCAGGGGCGGGGACTTGCTCGGGGAGGACATTCGGTTCCGGCTCCGCTGCGGGGGCGTTCCCTTGAGCCGCGTCCCGCGCCGTGAGCTGGCGCTGAATCTCGGCGACACGGGTCGCATCCAGCGGATAGCGCAACATGATGGCGGCGACCACCAGTCCCATCACCGCCGGCACCACGGCGTACATGGCGATCAGCGCGTTGTCGCCCGAGACGGTCGGGACCTTGGGGTCGAAACCCATCCACTGCAGCACCGGGAAGGCCCCGATCGCCAGGGCGTAGCCCAGCTTCACCGTGCCTGTGAGGATGGCGTAGAGCAGGCCGGTGCGGTCGACGCCGCTGGTCAGCCGCTCCTCGTCGCCGATGTCGGCCATCATCGCCCGCACCAGCACAGGCGCGGCGGTGTAGGGGATGCCGGCCAGGATCAGGATGATCGTGCCGATCCCCGAATTGCCCACCGGCGTAAAGACGGCGGCGACCTGGACGAAGGCGTAGATGACGCCGGCGACCGACAGGGCGCGGTGCTTGCCGATGCGCTTGGCCAGCATCGGCCAGATCGGAGCGCTGACCAGGGCGGCCACGAAATAGACCAGCAGCAGCACGCCCGACTGAGTCTTGTCGAACTGCTTGATGCGCTCGAAGAAGAACAGGAACAGCGCCCCGGCGATGCCTGGCGCCAGACCCATCAGGAGATCGGCGAACAGCAGCATCCGCACCGACGGACGCCCTAGCAGCGCCAGGTACTGCTTGAGGCCGGCCTCGTGCCGCACGGTCGGCGCGGCCGGTTCGCCCACGAAGCGCACGGCCGCCAGGATCGTGATTGGCAGCAGGGCGATGATGAACCAGCCCATGGCGCGAACGCCTTCCGCGTGACTGGTCTTGAAGACGCCGACCAGCAGCGGCGGCAGGCACAGAACGAGGATCATGCCGACGACATTGCCGGCCTGCCACCAGCCGTAGACGCGCGAGCGTTGCTGGTAGTCGCTGGACAGCACCCCGCCCCAGGCTGTGTGCGACAGCACCACCATCGAGTAGCCGGCATAGGTGACCAGCAGCCAGCCCCAGAGATAGAGGGCGCTGACACCGGGCTGCCCCATGAACAGGGCCAGGGCGCCGATTCCGACGACCGGCATGCCGCCCAGCAGCCAGGGCCGGAACCGGCCCAGCTTGGTCCGCGTGCGGTCCATGACCCCGCCCAGGAACGGATCCAGGCTGATGTCGATCAACCGCACGAACAGGAACGCCGCGCCGACGGCCGCCAGCGACAGCCCGATGGTGCTGACGTAGAACTCGGGCAGGTAGACCACCAGCGGCAGGCCCAGGGCCGCGATCGGGATGTTGGGCGAGGCGTAGGCCGCCAACGACCATGAAGAGCGTCGGTCCGTCATCTCTCTCACTCCTCCCGCGCTGTTGCTCGCGCTTGGCTACTCGATCGCTGAACGACCGTTTGAACGAGTGTGCGGGCAATGGCTTCCCAGCGCCAGTGCCTTCGACACGCGCGTTCGCACTTCATGCGGTTTCCCGCTGAAGGGATGGAAAGGGATGCGGAGCGCCGGACAGCGTCCGGAGTTTGGAAGTAGAAATACCGTTTCGACGAAGCCCAAGCGCTCCGCGTAACCGTTTTCCATCAGCGTCCCGTCGGGTGGCCCTGTTGAGGCCTTACCGGGACCCGGGAATCTCCGTTTCCGGAGAACCCCAGCGGTCGAAGAGGGCGGGCCACTACAGGCCAAGA
>JAEXJH010000168.1 GCA_023445955.1 Pseudomonadota bacterium | reverse complement strand
CGATGGATGCGCCCGCCCAGGATCGAATAGTCGACGCCGGTGGTCCGGGCGACCTCGCCCAGCACCGGCTTGTAGGTGGCCTCGCCCTTGAAGGTCAGGCGCACCACGCGGCCATCGACGCCGGCGGCGGCCGTCACCTCACCATCGGCCTCGCGCACGAAGCGGCGGGCGGTGTCGCTGGCCGGATGCAGGAACACCTGCTCGACCGGCCCCTCCTCCACCACGCGGCCGGCTTCGAGCACGGCGACGCGGTCGCAGACGCGGCGGACCACGTCCATCTCGTGGGTGATCAGCACGATGGTCAGGCCCAGCTCACGGTTCAGGCCCGAGACCAGCTCCAGGATTTGTTCGGTGGTCTCCGGGTCGAGGGCGCTGGTGGCCTCGTCGCACAACAGGACCTTGGGATTGGTGGCCAGGGCGCGGGCGATGCCGACGCGCTGCTTCTGACCGCCCGACAGCTGGGCCGGATACTTGTCGGCGTGAGCCGTGAGGCCGACGCGTTCCAGCAACTCGGCCGTGCGCGCCTTGACCTCGGCGGCCGGACGCCCGGCCAACTTCAGCGGGAAGGCGACGTTCTGGCCGACCGTCTTGCCCGACAGCAGGTTGAAGTGCTGGAAGATCATCCCGACCCGGCGGCGCAGGGCGCGCAGGCCCTCGACGCCCAGGGCCGCCACGTCGTCGCCGTCGACGATCACCTTGCCGCCGGTCGGCGTCTCCAGGCCGTTGATCAGCCGGATCAGGGTCGACTTGCCCGCGCCCGAGGCGCCGATCACGCCGAACACCTCGCCGGCGTTCACCGACAGCGTGACCCCGCTGAGGGCCGGATGGCCGCCTGCTGCATAGGTCTTGGAAACGGCCTCGAAGGCGATCACGGGCGGTTTAGTCCTGTGGAAAAGGGGCGGCGTGATCGCTCACGCCGCCCCATTGGTCAAGCAAAGCTGATGCTCAGGCCACCCTTACTTAGGGCGCGGCGGCGCATTCTTCACGTACTTGTCCATCCACTGGCTCATTTCCCACAGCGTGTGCTTGGTCGACTCCAGCGCGCGGTAGCCGTGCGGCTCGTTGGGCAGGGTCACGTAGCGCACCGTCGCGCCGGCGCCCTTGAGCGCGGCGTAGAAGCGCTCGCTCTGCACCGGGAAGGTGCCGGAGTTGTCGTCGGCCTCGCCGTGGATCAGCAGAATCGGGTCCTTGATGTCGGTGGCGTAGGTGAACGGCGACATCTTCGTATAGGTGTCGGTCGCCTCCCAATAGGTGCGCTGCTCGGCCTGGAAGCCGAACGGCGTCAGGGTGCGGTTATAGGCGCCCGAGCGGGCGATGCCGGCGCGGAACAGGCGCGTGTGGGCCAGCAGGTTGGCGGTCATGAACGCGCCGTAGCTGTGGCCGCCGACGGCGATCTTGTCGCGATCGGCCACGCCCATGGCCACCACCGCGTCGACGGCGGCTTTGGCGTCGGCGGTCAGCTGCTCGATATAGGTGTCGTTCGGCTCGGCCCCGTTCTGGCCGATGATCGGGAACGCCGGGTTGTCGAGGATGGCGTAGCCTTGGGTCAGCAGGAACAGGTGGCTGATGCCGCCCGGACGGGTGAAGCGGTTGCCCTCGTCCACCGTCTGGCTGGCGACGGCCGCGTCGGTGAACTCGGCCGGATAGGCCCACATCAGGAGCGGCAGCGGACCGTCCTTGGCCTTGTCGTAGCCGGCCGGCAGGTAGAGCACGCCCGACAGGGTCACGCCGTCGGCGCGCTTGTAGGTGATGGTCTGCTTGCTGACGCCCGCGAACTGCGGGGCGCGGTCGGGGAAGCTGGTCAGCGCCTTGGCCTTGGCGCCCTTGGCCACGGCGTGGACGTAGTAGTTGGGCTGGTCCTTGGCGCTTTCGCGGCGGGTGATCACCGTCTTGCCGGCCTCGTCGGCCAGGGCGATCGGCAGTTCGTAGTACGGGGCCGCGGCCTGCCACAGCTTGGTGGTCTTGCCGTCGGCCAGCTCCATGCGGCCCACGAACGGGAACTCGCCCTTGGCCGAGGCGCCGTCGCCGGTGACGAACACCGCCTTGCCGTCCGGCGTGAAGTGCAGGACGTCCTCGCCCTCGGCGTTGCGGCGGGTCACGGCGCGGCCCGGATCGTTGTACTTGTCCTGGTAGTTGCGCGCGACGATCACCCGGCCCTCGCCCGGCTTGCCGGGATCGACGACGATGAGCTTCTGGTTGCGCGTCTGCCACCAGCGGCTGGTGACCAGGGCCACGTCGGCCTTGCCCCACTCGACGCCGCGATAGCGCTGATCCAGGTCGATCAGCTTGGTCGGGGCGGCGGTGAACGGCGCGGCCGACAGGAAGACGCTGTCGTGGATCGCCACCTTCTTGCGCGGCTCGCCGCCGTCCTGGGCCTCGGCCCAGACGAGGGTCGCCGGGGCGTCGGCGCGCCAGCTGACCGAGCGCGGGCCGGTCGACACCGCGTCGAAGGCGGCCGGCAGGTTATCGGCCAGCGGCCGGTCGACCAGCATCTTCACCGGCTGGCCGTCGATCGTGCTGATCGCGATCTCGGTGGGGAACTGACCCGCAGGCACCAGGTAGCTGTAGGGGCGCTTCAGGCGGTTGGTCAGGATGTACTTGCCGTCCGGCGAGATCGCCACGCTGGAGATCACGCCCGGCTGGCCGACCGCGGCGGTCTTGCCGTCCCAGCTCACGCGGGTCAGCTGCGAGGTGAAGTAGTAGTCGAACAGGGCCTCGTCATGGGCGTTGCCCAGCAGGTCCTGATAGGTGCGGATCGCGGCGGTCTTGCCTTTCGATTCCTGGATGGTCGGGCCGGTCGGCGCCGTGCTTTCGGTCGGCGGCGCGCCGCGGCCGGCGACCACCGTCTGGACCAGCAGGCCCGAACCGTCCGGCAGCCAGTCATAGCCGGCGCCGAAGGTGGCGTTGACGACGGGCTCGGTGACTTTGCGGGCCGTGGCGGCCTTCACGTCGGCGACCCACAACTCCAGGCCAGTCTTGGCGTCCATCACGAAGGCCAGCTTGGAGCCGTCCGGCGACCAGCTGGGGGCGAAGAAGCGGGCGCCGGCCGGCAGGGCTACGGCGCGGACCTTGCCGGTCGCCACGTCCTCGAACGACAGGGCGTTCAGCCAGTTGGCGCGCGCCTCGATCGGACCGTTGGCGCGCGGATTGATGCGATAGCCGCCCAGGCGCAGGATCGGCTCGGACACGGCGGCGATGGTCGGCAGGTTCTCGCGGCCCAGCTGGGCCAGGACCTTGCGGTCGGGGCTGACGCTGACGCCCGGCGTCGGGGCGGCGTCCAGGATCTGGGCGATCGGCGCCGGCGGGGTCTGGTAACCGTCAGCCGCCAAGGCGGCGCCGGCCGAGAGCGCGGCGAACGCCACGGATGCGGCCAGCGCGAACGCGCGCCGCCGGAAGGAAGTCTGGATCATGCTGGGGCCCCTCGCCTTCGTGATCGCGCCGTTTAGCCCGGCGCTTGGTCGAAGGGCATGATTATGCAGCGCCCACCCGCAAGGAAACCGAATTTAGCCACAGTCGCGGACTATTCACCGCCTTCGCGCATCATTTTTCGCCAAATGCCGTCGAAATCGATTTCCCCGACGCAACAAGTTTGCTGGCCGGAAATCTTCTCGCACCCGCCATCCCGGATCGGCGCGCTGCGCGCTTGTCCGGGATGGCAGCTCTCGTGCGTCAGGGCTGCTTCACCACAGCGCCGCCCTTCATCACGAAGACCGGCTTTTCCAGCGTCGTGACGTCGGCCAGCGGATCACCGCTCACCGCGATGATGTCGCCAAAGCGGCCGACGGCGACCTGGCCGACGTCCTTGCTCTGGCCCAGGGCCTCGGCAGCGGTCAGGGTCGCGGCCTGGATCGCCTGCAACGGGGTCGCGCCATAGCGGACCATCACCGCGAACTGCTTGGCGTTGTCGCCGTGCGGATAGACCCCGGCGTCGGTGCCGTAGATCATCTTCACCCCGGCCTTCAGGGCCTTCTTGAAGTTCTGCCGCTGGATCTCGCCGATGTCGCGGTCCTTGCGCAGGTTGTCCTCCAGCACGCCGTTCTTCCGCCCCTCGGCCTGGGTGTAGTCGGTGTTGTAGATGTCCATCGAGAAGTAGGTCCCGTGCTGGACCGCCAGCTTGACGCCCTCGTCGTCGACCAGGCTGGCATGCTCGATGGTGTCGATGCCGGCCTTGATCGCCTCGCGGATCCCGGCCGCGCCGTGCGCGTGGGCGGCGACCTTCAGGCCGGCCATGTGGGCCTCGTCGGCCACGGCGTGCATCTCGTCATAGGTCAGCTGCTGCTGGCCCGGCTCGTCGCCGCGCGAGAAGACGCCGCCCGTGGCGCAGATCTTGATCACCTGGGCGCCGTACTTCTTCAGGGTGCGGACCACCTTCCGCGCCTCGTCGGGGCTGTCGATATTGTAGGGGCTCTTCTCGTCCATCGAGGGCGGGAAGAAGGTCGAGTCGCAGTGGCCGCCGGTGGCGCCGATCGCATAGGTCGCCGTGACGATGCGCGGACCGATCACGTAGCCGGCGTCGATCGCCTCGCGGAGGCCCACATCGTCGAAGTCGGAAGAGCCGACGTTGCGGATGGTGGTGAAGCCCGCCTCCAGCGTCTTTTTGGCGTTGGCGACCTGCACCACGCTCCAGAAGCGGTCGCTATATTCCAGGCTGTTGTAGCCGCCGATCTCGGCTAGGCCGTCGATGTGGGTGTGCATGTCGATCAGGCCCGGCAGCAAGGTCGCGTCCGGAAGGTCCGTGACCTTGGCCCCGGCGGGAACCGCGTCGCCCTTCTTGCCGATGGCGGAAATCCGCCCATCGGTGACGATCACCAGCGGGTTTTCCACATACTTGCCGGTCGCCACGTCCAGCAGCCGCGCGGCGCAGACCGCCTCGACCTGGGCCGCGGTAGCGGCCCCCCC
>JAEXJH010000167.1 GCA_023445955.1 Pseudomonadota bacterium | reverse complement strand
ACGCCGACTTCATCGACGCGAAGGCGACCGAGCAGGCCTCGCGTTGCTCGCAATGCGGCGTGCCTTTCTGTCAGACCCACTGCCCGCTGCACAACAACATCCCCGACTGGTTGCGGATGACGGCCGAGGGCCGCCTGGAAGAAGCCTACGCCCTGTCGCAGGCGACCAATTCCATGCCGGAAGTCTGCGGCAGGATCTGCCCCCAGGATCGCCTGTGCGAAGGCAACTGCGTTATCGAGCAATCAGGTCACGGCACCGTGACGATCGGCTCGGTCGAACGCTACCTGACCGACAAGGCCTGGGAGAACGGCTGGGTGAAGCCGCTGGTCGCCGGGCAAGCGCGCGGTCAGTCGGTCGGCGTGGTCGGCGCGGGTCCCGCGGGCCTGGCCGCCGCCGAGAAGCTGCGCGAGGCCGGCTATGACGTCACCGTCTATGACCGCCACGACCGCGCTGGCGGCCTGCTGATCTACGGCATCCCCGGCTTCAAGCTGGAAAAGGACGTCGTCGAGCGCCGCACGAAGCGTCTGGCCGACGGCGGCGTCGCCTTCAAGCTGGGCTTCGAGGTCGGCAAGGACGCTTCGCTCGAGGACCTGCGCGCCCAGCACGACGCCGTGCTGATCGCCGTCGGCGTCTATGCCGCGCGCGACCTGACCGTCCCCGGCGGTGGCAGCAAGGGCGTGGTGCCCGCGCTGGACTACCTGATTGCCTCCAACCGCCAGGACCTGGGCGACACCGTGCCGGAGATCGAGTCCGGCCTGCTGAACGCCGACGGCAAGGACGTCGTGGTCGTCGGCGGCGGCGACACGGCCATGGACTGCGTGCGCACGGCCATCCGCCAGGGCGCGGCCTCGGTCACCTGTCTCTATCGCCGCGACAAGGCCAACATGCCGGGCTCGATGCGCGAGGTCGCGAACGCGGAAGAAGAAGGCGTCACCTTCGAATGGCTGGCCGCGCCGCGCGCCCTCTCGGGCGAGGCCGAGGCCGTCACGGGCGTGCGCGCCATCCGCATGCGCCTGGGCGCGCCGGACGCCTCGGGCCGCCAGAGCCCCGAGGAAATCCCCGGCGGCGACTTCGACCGGCCGGCCCAGCTGGTGGTCAAGGCCCTGGGCTTCGAGCCCGAGAACCTGCCGGACGCCTGGTCGGCGCCGGACCTGAAGGTCACCCGTTGGGGCACGGTCAAGGCCGACGTCCGCAACCAGATGACCAATCTCGACGGCGTGTTCGCCGCCGGCGACATCGTGCGCGGCGCCTCGCTCGTCGTCTGGGCGATCAAGGACGGCCGCGACGCCGCCGACGCCATCCATCGCTACCTGCAGGCCAAGGTCGGCGCGCCCGCGCTGATCGCGGCGGAATAAGAGAGAGGACCAAAGACCATGAACGAGATGGACCTCTATCTGAAGAACCGCCAGGCGCTGATCGACGGTCACGCCTATGACCCGACCACCGAGCGCGATGCGTGCGGCGTCGGCCTGGTCTGCGCCATCGACGGCCAGCCGCGCCGCGAAGTCGTCGAGCTGGCGATCAAGGCCCTGAAGGCTCTCTGGCACCGTGGCGCCATCGACGCCGACGGCAAGACGGGCGACGGGGCCGGCGTGCTGGTCTCGGTTCCGCAGGACTTCTTCATCGATCAGGTGCGCCGCACGGGCCACGCCCTGCGCCAAGGCCCGATCGCGGTCGGCCAGATCTTCCTGCCGCGCACCGACCTGGGCGCCCAGGAAGCCTGCCGCACGATCGTCGAGGCCGAAGCCCTGCGCTTCGGCTTCTACATCTATGGCTGGCGCCAGGTGCCGGTCGACACCTCGGTGATCGGCGAGAAGGCCAACGCCACCCGTCCGGAAATCGAGCAGATCATGCTGGCCGGTCCGGCCGGCCTGGAAGGCGAGGCGCTGGAGCGCGCTCTGTTCCTGTGCCGCAAGCGCATCGAAAAGCGCGTCCACGGCCAGAACATCAGCGACTTCTACATCTGCTCGCTGTCGGCCAAGTCGCTGATCTACAAGGGCATGTTCCTCGCCGAGCACATCGACGAGTTCTATCCCGACCTGAAGGACGAGCGCTTCGCCGCCGCCGTGGCGATCTTCCACCAGCGCTATTCGACCAACACCTTCCCGCAATGGCGCCTGGCCCAGCCCTTCCGGATGCTCGCCCACAACGGCGAGATCAATACGATCAAGGGCAACGTCAACTGGATGAAGTCCCACGAGATCAAGATGGCCGCCCAGGCCTTCGGCGAGTTCGGGGACGACGTGAAGCCGGTGATCCAGCCGGGCGGCTCGGACAGCGCCAACCTCGACAACACCTTCGAGGTGCTGGTGCGCGCCGGCCGTGACGCGCCGATGGCCAAGGCCCTGCTGGTGCCGGAAGCCGCCAATCCGAAGATGAAGGACGCCCACAAGGCGCTCTATTCGTACTGCAACGCCGTGATGGAGCCGTGGGACGGCCCGGCCGCCCTGTGCGCCACCGACGGCCGCTGGGTCGTGGCCGGCAAGGACCGCTCGGGCCTGCGCCCGTTGCGCGTGGCCTATACCGACGACGGCCTGGTGATCATGGGCTCGGAAGCCGGCATGTGCGGCGTCGAGGAAGCCCGCATCACCCGCAAGCTGGCCATCTCGCCGGGCCGGATGATCGCCATCGACCTCGCCGAGGGCCGCCTCTACGGCGAGAACGAGATCATCGACGAGCTGGCCGAGCGCCACCCCTATACCGACTGGCTGGGCAACATGGTCGATCTCGAAAAGGAGATCGGCCCCGGTCCCGAGCCGCGCAAGTACGGTCGCGAGGAGCTGACCCGCCGCCAGGCCGCCGCCGGCTACAGCCTCGAGGACCTGGAAATGGTCCTGGCCCCCATGGTCGAGGAGGGCAAGGAAGCCGTCGGCTCGATGGGCGACGACACCCCATTGGCGGTGCTGTCGGAGAAGTACCGTCCGCTGAGCCACTACTTCCGCCAGAACTTCAGCCCGGTGACCAACCCGCCGATCGACCCCCTGCGGGAGACCGGCGTCATGAGCCTGAAGACCCGCTTCAAGAACCTGGGCAACATCCTGGCCCAGGACGCGGCGCAGGCGGACGTCTACGTGCTGGAAAGCCCCGTGCTGACCACGGGCATGTACGAACGCATCCACGGCCTGCTGGGCGAGAAGAACGTCGCAGTCATCGACTGCACCATGCCCCTGCCCGCGCCCGAGGCCCGAGGCGGCGACGCCCTGCGCGCCAATCTCGACCGCATCCGCGCCGAGGCCGAGGACGCCGTGCTGCGCGGCTGCGGGGCCATCGTCCTGACCGACGAGGCGTCGGCCGGAGACCGCGTCGCCCTGCCGATGATCCTGGCCACCGGCGGCGTCCACGCCCACCTGGTCGGCAAGGGCCTGCGCTCGTACGTCTCGATCATCGTCCGCTCGGCCGAGTGCCTGGACACCCACTATTTCGCGGTGCTGGTCGGCGTCGGGGCCACGGCGGTCAACGCCTACCTGGCCCAGGAGAGCTTCCAGGATCGCCTGGAGCGCGGCCTGATCGGCGACAAGTCGCTGCGCGACACCTGCATCAACTTCAAGACGGCCATCGAGGGCGGCCTGCTGAAGATCATCTCCAAGATGGGCATCAGCGTCATCTCCTCGTACCGCGGCGGCTACAACTTCGAAGCCGTCGGCCTGTCGCGGGCGCTCGCCGCCGAGTTCTTCCCCGGCATGCCCTCGCGCATCTCGGGCATCGGCCTAGCCGGGATCGAGAGCAAGACGGTCGAGCTGCACCGCAAGGCCTGGGGCTCGGCCGCCGTCACCCTGCCGGTCGGCGGCCTCTACAAGTCGCGCCGCTCGGGCGAGGCCCACGCCTTCGAAGCGCGCCTGATGCACACCCTGCAGACGGCCTGCGACACCGGCGACTACGAGCTCTATCGCCGCTGGTCCAACGGCCTGCGCACGCAGAAGCCGATCCAGCTGCGCGACCTCCTGGACTGGCGTTCGGACCGCAACCCGATCTCGACCGACGACGTCGAGAGCGTCAACGAGATCCGCAAGCGCTTCGTCACGCCGGGCATGAGCCTGGGCGCGCTTGGCCCAGAGGCCCACGGCGCCCTGAACATCGCCATGAACCGCATCGGGGCCAAGTCGGTCTCGGGCGAGGGCGGCGAAGACAGCGCGCGCTACAAGCCGCTGCCCAACGGCGACAACCCCAACAGCGCCATCAAGCAGGTGGCCTCGGG
>JAEXJH010000166.1 GCA_023445955.1 Pseudomonadota bacterium | reverse complement strand
GGTCTGGGGTCGGGCCACGGCGGCCGCGCCTCCGACGGCGCAAAGCCCGGCGCCCAGCGCGGCGGACTGAAGAAGGCGGCGACGATCCAGCATGACGTTCTCCCCACGGACGATGCGGCAGTGGAGACCGCACGGGCGGATGCGGCAAGCGAAATCGCCGCGAGCGGCGCCTGGCAAGCGAAGAAAAAAGGCCCGGCGGATCGCTCCGCCGGGCCTCTTTCAGTCTTGGGTCCGCGTCGCTTAGTCGCGGCGACGGCGGCCGCGATCGCCGCCCCGATCACCGCCCTCGCGCTTGGGACGACCGCCGGTGTCTTCCGACAGCGGGGCCTCGCCGCGCTCGGCGCGTTCGGCGTTGATCTTGTCGGTGATGTCCTCGCCGGTTTCCTGATCCACGACCTTCATCGACAGCTTGGTCTTGCCGCGATCGTCGAAGCCCAGGAGCTTCACCTTGACGATCTGGCCTTCCTTCAGCACGTCCGACGGCTTGGCGACGCGTTCGTTGCTGATCTGGCTGACGTGGACGAGGCCGTCCTTGGCGCCGAAGAAGTTCACGAAGGCGCCGAAATCCACGACCTTCACGACCTTGCCGTCGTAGATCTTGCCCACTTCAGCTTCGTCGGTGATCGACTTGATCCAGTCGATCGCGGCCTTGATCTTGGCGCCGTCCGAAGCCGAGACC
Organism: Pseudomonadota bacterium; assembly: GCA_023445955.1. Lineage (GTDB taxonomy): Bacteria > Pseudomonadota > Alphaproteobacteria > Caulobacterales > Caulobacteraceae > Caulobacter. The sequence goes on along the minus strand of JAEXJH010000166.1, from coordinate 2,995 downwards.
TTCACGGTGCCTTCGTCGTTGATGTCGACCTTGGCGCCGGTGGTGGCGACGATCTCGCGGATCACCTTGCCGCCCGAGCCGATCACTTCACGGATCTTGTCGGTGGGGATGGTGATCGTTTCGATCTTCGGCGCGAAGTCGCCCACGTCGGCGCGCGGCGCGTCCATGGCCTTGTTCATTTCGCCGAGAATGTGCGCGCGGCCTTCCTTGGCCTGGGCCAGGGCCTGCTCCATGATCGCGGGCGTGATGCCGGCGATCTTGATGTCCATCTGCAGCGAGGTCAGGCCTTCGCTGGTGCCGGCGACCTTGAAGTCCATGTCGCCCAGGTGATCTTCGTCACCCAGGATGTCCGACAGAACGGCAAAGCCGTCGTTTTCCAGGATCAGGCCCATGGCGATGCCCGAGACCGGACGGACCAGCGGCACGCCGGCGTCCATCATGGCCAGCGACGAACCGCAGACCGTGGCCATCGAGGACGAACCGTTCGACTCGGTGATCTCCGAGACCAGGCGGATCGTGTAGGGGAAGTCTTCCTTGGCCGGCAGCATCGGGCGCAGGGCGCGCCAAGCCAGCTTGCCGTGGCCGATTTCGCGGCGGCCCGGGCTGCCCATACGGCCGGTTTCACCGACGCTGTAGGGCGGGAAGTTGTAGTGCAGCAGGAAGGATTCCTTGTAGGTGCCTTCCAGGGCGTCGATGAACTGCTCGTCGTCGCCGGTGCCCAGGGTGGCGACCACGATCGCCTGGGTCTCGCCGCGGGTGAACAGGGCCGAACCGTGGGTGCGCGGCAGGATGCCGACTTCGCCCAGGATCGGACGGACGGTCTTCACGTCACGGCCGTCGATGCGCAGGCCGGTGTCCAGGATGCCGCGACGCACGACGTCGGCTTCCAGTTCCTTGAAGATCGCGCCCAGCTTTTGCGGGTCGTAGCCGGCCGGGTTGGTGTCTGACAGGCCGAGGGCCGCGACGGCCTTCTTCTTGGCGGCGCCGATGGCTTCGTAGCGATCTTGCTTCTTGGTGATCTTGTAGCCAGCGGCGATGTCGGCGCCGACGATGCCCTTCATCTCGGCCTTGATCGCGTCGGTGTCTTCGGCCTGGAAGTCGAAGGGCTCCTTGGCGGCGTGCTCGGCCAGGTCGATGATCGCGTCGATCACGGCCTGCATTTCCTTGTGGGCGAAGTTGACGCCGCCCAGCACGATCTCTTCCGAGAGCTCCTGGATTTCCGATTCAACCATCATCACGGCGTCGGCGGTGCCGGCCACGACGAGGTCCATCTTGCTTTCCTTCAGCTCGTCGAGCGTCGGGTTCAGCACGTAGGCGCCGTCGACCCAGCCCACGCGGGCGGCGCCGATCGGACCCATGAACGGGGCGCCCGACAGGGTCAGGGCGGCCGAGGCGGCGACCATGCCCAGGATGTCGGGATCGTTCTCGAGGTCGTGCTGCAGCACGGTGACGACGACCTGGACTTCGTTCTTGAAGCCCTTGACGAACAGCGGACGGATCGGACGGTCGATCAGGCGGGAGACCAGGGTCTCCTTTTCCGACGGACGGCCTTCACGCTTGAAGAAGCCACCCGGGATCTTGCCGGCCGCGAAGGTCTTTTCCTGATAGTTGACCGTCAGCGGGAAGAAGTCTTGACCAGGCTTCTGGGCCTTGGCGAACACGGCGGTGGCCAGGACGACGGTTTCGCCCATGGTGGCCAGAACGGCGCCATCGGCTTGACGGGCGATGCGACCGGTTTCGAGGACCAGCGTCTTGCCGCCCCACTCGATCGTCTTGCGCTTGATATCGAACATTTTTGCTTCTTTCGGTTCCGAAGGACCCATTTCCTTCAGGACGGACAGGGGCGGGCGGCCGAAGGGCGGTCCCGAGATTTCCTCATCCAGTTCGACAGGCGCCCGAAGATCGTGATCTTCGGCTTACATGTCCGGATCACGCTTAGAGCGGATCCGCGACAACCTCTCGTTCCGGCCTGTCTCGAAACGAAGGTTGGAAAAACGTTCGGCCGCCCTACCGGAGCAGGGCGGCCGAATTGTGCCTTAGCGACGCAGGCCCAGCTTTTCGATCAGGGACTGGTAACGGGCGACGTCGGACTTCTTCAGGTGGTCGAGGAGTCGGCGACGCTGGGAAACCAGCTTCAGCAGACCACGACGGCTGTGGTTGTCCTTCTTGTGCGTCTTGAAGTGCTCGGTCAGGTTCGAGATGCGCTCCGAGAGGATCGCGACCTGGACTTCAGCGCTGCCGGTGTCGCCTTGCGTGCGGGCGTGTTCGGCGATGAGAGCGCTCTTGCGCTCGATGGTGATCGACATCGGGTTGTCTCCGCTCAGGTGAGTTGGAAGACCCGCACCGGATTGAGCTTCCCGGCGCGCATCTCGCACAAGGCCACCAGCCGATCCCCCGACATGGCGGAAACGGTGCGATCACCGGGCGTGAGCTCGGTTTTCAGCGTTTCCACCTGCCTTGGGAGCAGGACGATGGCGCGTCCCTGTGCAAGCCGGAAGGCGTCTTCATCGGTCACGGCCAACGCCGGGATGTCGTCCAGCGCGGTCTCGACCGGAAGCAATGCCTCCGACAGCCGGGCCTCATAGCTCAAATTCTCAAGAGTTTCCAGCGATATCGAGCCGCTCTCGGTAAACCCGCCGACCCGCGTCCGGCGAAGCTCGGCGACGTGACCGCAGGTTCCCAGCGCCTTGGCCAGGTCACGGACCACGGCCCGGACATAGGTGCCCTTGCCGCATTCCATCTCCAGGGTGACGTGGTCGGCGTCGGCCTGCTCGGTGACCTTCAGATCGAAGATGCTGACCTTGCGGGTTGGCAGTTCGAACTCGACCCCGTCGCGGGCCAGATCATAGGCGCGCTCACCGTCGACCTTGATGGCCGAGAAGTTCGGCGGGACCTGGTCGACCTCGCCGATGAAAGCGCTCAGCGCGGCCTCGACCTGTTCGCGGGTCGGGCGCACGTCCGAGGTCCCCGTCGTCTCGCCTTCGCGGTCCAGGGT
>JAEXJH010000165.1 GCA_023445955.1 Pseudomonadota bacterium | reverse complement strand
CCAGCAGCCTGCCGACCGGCTATACGCTGCGGACGCCGATCGCCAGCGATAGCTTCCAGGCGGACGGGACGCTGCACGTCGACACGTTGGAACTGGACCTGGCCGGCGGCTCGACCGGCCTGACGGCCGACAATAGCCAGAACGCCATCGGCGCTTTTCGCACCACCGGCGTCGGCGACATGGGCGGGGTCTCCATCGTCGATGGCGCCGGCGACCTGAGCGTGCGTCTCAATTCGACCAACAGCAACAGCCTCAATGTCTCCATCGTCACGCCGGGCAACCTGACCCTGGAGGCTGGAAGCGCGTTCTCCATTTCCAGCGGCGCCGGCTACGTGACCGACGTGGTGCTCGCCTCCACCGGCGGCGAGTTCATCAACGCGGCCGGCGGCAGCGTCTTCGGCGGCAACCTGCGCTACCTGATCTATGCGGGCACGCGGGCGGGAACCGACAAGGGCGGGTTGAACGCGACATCGCAGTACAGCCGCACCTACGCCGGGAACCCGCCCTCGGACTATTCCAGCGACACCGTCAGCCGCTTCCTGTTCAGGCAGTCGGCGGTCGTGCCCGAGCTGACCTATCGCGCGAACAACCTTTCGCGCCAGTACGGCGACGCCAACCCGCTGCTGACCTACAGCGTCAGCGGGCTGCAGGCCGGTGACGTCCTGGCGAGCGTGGTGAGCGGCGCGCCCCTGCTCACCACATCGGCCACCCAAGCTTCGGGCGTCGGCGCGTACGCCATCAACATCGCCCAGGGGACGCTCACCTCCAGCACCTATGACTTCCTGTTCGCGCCCGCCATGCTGACGGTCACCGCCGCGCCGCTGACCCTGGATATCGCCAACGCCAGCCGGTTCTACGGCGACTTCAACCCCGCCCTGACGGCCCGGGTCTCGGGCCTGAAGGCCGGCGACACCGCGCAGAGCATCCTGGACGGCTGGAGGCTGTCGACCAGCGCCACCCGCGCCTCCGGCGTCGGCAATTACAGCATCGGCGCCACCTGGCTCGGCACGGGCAGCACCAACTACGCCTACACGGTCAATCCGGGCGTCCTGACCATCAACCCCGCGCCCGTCACCCTGGCGCTGGCGGGGACCTCGCGGATCTATGGCGACGCCAATCCCGACTTCCGCGCCCTGGCCACGCTGTTCGGGACCTATAACGGCGACACGGTCGCCGACGCCTTCCCGAACCTGATGTTCACAACAGCGGCCACGACCGCGTCCTCGGTCGGCGCCTACGCCGTCAATGTCAGCGGCGCGAGCAATCCGAACTATCTGGTGACCCTCGGCGACGTCGGCGCGCTGACGATCGAGAAGGCCACGCTGACCATCAACGCCAACAACGCGACCCGCGTCTATGGCGACGCCAATTCCACCTTCAGCATCGCGTCGATCACCGGCTGGCGCAACGGCGACACCCTCGCCTCGGCGCCGAACCTGGCGCTGACCAGCGCGGCCACGAGAACCTCGAATGTCGGCAGCTACGCGATCACCCCGACCGGCGAAGCGACCAACTACACCTTGGTGGCCGGGACGGGCGCGCTGACCATCACCAAGGCCCCCGTCGCCGTCCGCCTCGACGCGGTGACCCGCTACTACGGGGACAGCGACCCGGCGTTCACCGTCATCTATGACGGCCTGAAGAACGGCGAGACCGCGCTGCCTGGCCTGCATCCGGTCAGCACCGCCGACCTGTACTCGCCCGTCGGCGCCTACGTCATCTCGGCCGGCGCGGTGACCAGCTTCCAGAACTACCAGCCGACCTTCTATGCCGGCGTACTGACCATAGCCCCGCGCCCGTTGCTCGTCAGCGCCGCCAACATCTCGCGCACCTATGGCGGCGACAATCCCCTGCTCCCGGTGTCCGTCCAGGGCGCGACCAGCTGGGACGCCGGCGAGGCCGCGCGCTATTGGGTCGCCTCGACCACCGCCACACAGCGCTCGACCGTGGGCGACTACGCCATCACCCTGGCCGCCAATCCGTATGGCGACGTGTTCCAGCGGCTGTCCAACTACGCCGTGACCTTGACCCCGGGCAGGCTACGGATCACGCGCGCGCCGATCACGGTCTTCGCGCCCTCGGTCTCCATGAACTGGGGCGATGACCTGCAGCCCCTGAGCTATACGCTGGGCGGGCTCATGCCTTGGGACAACGCCGCGACGGCGGGCAATGTGGCGCTGACCACGGCCGCCAGCGGCGCCTATGCGGCGCCGGGCCGCTACGCGATCACGCTGACCAGCGCGTCGGTGGGCGACAATTACACCGCGACGCTGGCCGCCCCGTCCGCTGTCGACATCCAGCGCCGCCAGATCTTCATCATCGGCAACTACGCCGCGCTCAAGGCGCGGCTCCAGGAAACCTATCTGGGCGTCATCGAGCCCTTCACCGTTCAGCGTTACGTAAACGGCCGGCTTTCGTTAGTGAGCGCCGACGCGCCACTGCCCGGCGGCCCGCAGTTCGGCGTCGTGACGTCATCGGACGGCACGCGTGGCGAGGGGTTCGGCGTCTATGTCACCTACGCCTTCGTCCAGCCGGCCGCCGGATCCAGCCTCGACGACGTGCTGCGCTACTACGATCCGGTTTCCAAACCCGGCGTCGCAAAGGCCAACGACCTGCAGACCCAGGAAACCTACATCAACAGGAACGTCGCCCCGCCGACCCAGCAGGTCGAGATCGAAGTCTCTAGCACCTCGCTCAACCTGAAGCCCGAATACACGTACATCCCGGGCCAGATCCCGCCGTTGGGCTATCTCGTCAATGATGCGTTCCCCAACAGCAACGCGCTGGCCGACGCGCTCAAGGACCTGTTTGCTCAGTCCCACAAGGAAGGCCCGGTGGGCGACGCCGCTCGGGCGCTCCTGAACGACACGCCGGTCGAGTTCAGGGAATATCTGGCCACCGTCAACGCCAACGAGAGCAGCTACCAGGCCTATGCTCAAGAGCTGGCCCAGCTCGAGGCCGAGATCGCCGCGCTCAAGGCCGCAAGGCCTATTCCCGCAAACTATCAGGCCCTGCTCGCCAGCGCGCAAGTAGAGGCGGGGAAGGTGCGCGCCAAAATGCAGGCCATGCCCAGCCTCGAAGGCCTGCGCCAGAAGCTGATCGCCGGTGACAAGTCCATGGTCGCCCAGTTCGCGCCGCTGATGACCCTTCAGTTGGTGAAGGACGCTCAGAGCGGCGCGCTCTCTCCGGGCGCTCAAGCCGTACTGGTCAATCTCATCAACGAGCAGCGCGCGAAGACCGTCGCCGCTGTGGATGAGAAATACAACGCCATCATGGCCATCAGCGAAGAGCGCGGCATCGTCAGGGTCGCTTCGGCGCCGAAGATCCCGGACATCGTCGGCAGCGCCGCCGTCGAGGTCGCCTCCTCTCAGGTCACGAAAACGGCGACGATCGCCGGCGCGGTCATCGCGCCTGCCGTCATCGTGGGCGCGACAGTGGCCGTGACCATGCTGCCAGGCGTCGCCGGGTCGGCCGCCCTGACCTACTTCGGCAACTTCGGGTTCATCGCCGGAGCGGGCCCCATCGGCGCCGTCGCCGCCGTCGCCGCCGCCATCGGCGTGGCCGAAGCCGTCCAGATCGTTGAGACCACCAAGAACTACGACCGCTACATCGCCTACAAGGCCGCCAACAAGCCGCTGACGTCCTTGCAGGGGTTCGAGATGAACAACCCCGACAACGCGATGCAGATGATCACCGCCCTGTCGTCGATGATGGTCCAGAGCATCGGGAACCTTCCGAAATGATGACCTGCCTTTTCCGGGACGGTCATCTGTCCTTTGCCAGAGTCTCGCGACGCCGTGGATTTGTCATGATCGGCGGCCTGTCAGCCCTGGCGCTGTCGGCCCTGCCGGGCCATGCCCAGGACCTGCGCAACACCGCGCCGCCCGCCGTCCCGCCGGTCCCGACCGCGGGAACCGTCGCCCAACCCGGCCCCTCGGTCGCTCCGGCGTCGGATACGGCCGTGCTGGCCACGCTCAAGGGCGTCGTCATTGTCCCCGACGCCAGCCCGTCCTCGTTGTCGCGCCTCGCCACGGGCGTCGACGCTTCGGCCGTGCCGTTGGTGGGGTCGGCCGAATTCACCGACGACCTGAAACAAGCCATCGGCCAGCCCGCCTCGCTCGCCAGCCTGCGCGGCCTGACCGAGGGCGTCTCGCGCCGCCTGCGCCGCCTGGGCGCGCCTTTCGTCTCGGTCTGGATCCCGCCGCAGGATCTCACCGACGGCGTTGTGCGCATCGTGGTGCGCCCGGCGCTGACCGAGGGCCCGCTGACCGTGCTGGGCGCGCACTACTTCAGTTCCCGCTCCTATCTTCGATGGATCCGCCAGCAGCCCGGCGCGACGCCGGACAGCGCGCAGCTGCAGGAGGACATCGACTGGATCAACCGCAACCCCTTCCGCAACGCCACGCTCGCGGCCGAACCGGGAGCGTCGCCCGACACCACCCGGCTGTCGCTGCGCGTGCGTGAACGGCGCCCGTTCCGAGTCTTCGCGGGGGCCGACAACGCCGGGACGGTGAACACCGACGACCAGCGCCTCTTCGCGGGCTTCAACTGGGGCAACGCCTTCGGGCGCGGCGACCAGCTTTCCTACCAGTATCGCGTCGATCCCTCGCGCAAGCGCAGCATCACCCACTCCGGCAGCTACCAGGCCGACCTGCCCTGGCGGAACTCTCTGTCGCTGTCGGCGGCCTGGTCGAAGATCACGCCGGACCTTGGCCCGCTGTTCGACCAGACCGGCAAGAGCTGGCAGGTCGGCGGTCTGTACCGTGTTCCGTTGGCCACGCGCCGGACGCCCCAGGCGGCGATCGAGCAAGGCTTCGGCCTCGGTCTCGACTTCAAGTACTCGGACAACAACATCAACTTCGTGTCGATCCCGGTCACGCAGAACAAGACCCACGTCGCCGAGGTCACCCTGAGCTACACGCTGTCGCGCGAGACCTCGAGCGACACGATCTACCTGTCGCCCCAGCTGGTGCTCAGTCCCGGGGGCTTTTCGAAGTACAATCGCGACGCGGCCTTCGACGGATCGCGCCCCAATGCGCCCGCCCGCTACGCCTATGTCCGGCTGGACGGCGAATACACCCAGCGCCTGCCGGCCGACCTGACCTGGGATGTCCGCGTCAACATGCAGTACAGCAGCGTCCCGCTGCTGGGCAGCGAGCAGATCGCCGGCACGGGCGCCTATGCCGGGCGCGGCTATCCTGAATCCGCGGCGTTCGGCGATAGCGGCGTCGTGCTGAGCAATGAGCTGCACGCGCCGTCCATAAAGCTGCCAACGCCCCGAGACGTCACCGTCGACGCTTTTGTGTTCCACGACGCGGCGAGGCTGCACACGGTCGGATCGGCGGGATCGCCCGGCGCGTCCGAGACGCTCAGCAGCGTCGGGCTGGGCGCGGCCCTCCGCTGGGGCTCCCTCGTGGCGCTGAACGTGGCCTATGCCGTGCCCCTGAAGCAGGATGTCGGCAGCGAAAGCGGCTCCCGCCTGCTGTTTCGACTTCAGGTCGCTTACTAAGATCCACCGCAGACGAGCGCGGAAACGCCTTCCAGCGCGACCTCGTCGCGCGACCTGCGTTCAGCCATGCGCCCCTGGCGTATCCGAGATATAGAAGATCCCCGCGCTAGCAGGGCGGGGATTCTGCCCGGATGGCTCTCTCGTCATGCTCTTGAAGAGCTGCGATGACCACCCACTGTAGCCCTATCGGATAGCGTGACCTGAAAGGACGACGACATGGCTTTGCTCGACGAGCTCAAAGTAGACCAACTCGCGGCGCGCAAGGCGAACGACCGTCTGAAGGCTGACGTGCTGACCACACTGATCGGCGAAGCGACGCAGATCACGACCGAAGAATTCAAGCGCGGCGTGACGGAAGTCACGGACGAAAAGGTTGTCGCAACCGTCGCGAAGTTCCTGAAGAACACCAAGCTGACGCTGGAAAACCTCGCGACCGAACGCGCGCGCCTGATCGAAGCCGGCGGCGATGCGTCGAAGGTGGACGAGCGGACCAAGGCGGCTGAAACCGAACTGGCGATCCTGTCTTCGTATGGCCCAAAGCAGATGACGGACTCGGAACTGCGCGAGGCCATCGACGACTTCCGGGCCAAGAACCCCGGCGCCAACGTCGGGGCGATCATGGCCTACCTGAAGACCAGCTTCGGCGGTCAATATGACGGCAAGACCGCCAGCGCGTTGGCCAAGACTTAAATCAGGAATAACTGCGCAGTCTCGCGGCGGGACTGCGCAGGCGCTCTGGTCATTGGCGGATAGGGGTCGCTAGTCCAGCGCTGCGACCTGAAGATAGCGCTCCACGCCCGCCGTCTTGCCGGCCAGACCTGGGACCTCGTCCAGCTGCCGAAGACTGGTGAAGCGGCCGCGCTCCTCGCGGTACCGCACGATCTCGAAACCATGGCCCTTCAGCGGCGCTATCACGTCCAGGTCTTCAGCCGTGGCGGCGTTGAGGTCGATCATGCTTGCGGCCCTGGAATGGCGGAGCTGGAGAGAACTCAACCCCAAACCCTTCTCGAAGGTTCACCAGCGCGGCCTAGTTTTGCGGCTCGCCCTTCTATACCCGAATGGAGGCTCCCTCCCCGGAACTCGGTTCCGGCCATCGCGTTCGGTGAAGCTTAGCGCCGGTATCGTCGCCTAGCGCTGGATCGACCACGATGCACGAAGGACGCCCGTGAAGGATCTCCCGACCACCGATCTGACCAATTGCGATCGCGAGCCCATCCACCTGCTCGGCGCGATCCAGCCCACCGGCGTGCTGATCGCGGTTTCCCGCCAATGGGTCATCCAACGCGTCTCCGCCAACTTGCGCGACATCTTCGAGATCGAGCCGTCCGAGGCGATAGGGCACAACCTCGATACGCTGCTGATCAGCGACGCGCTGCACGAGGTGCGCAACCGCGCGACGCTGCTGGTCGGCCCCGACGCGGTGGAGCGGATCTTCGGCGTGCGACTGCGTCGCTCCGAACAGCTTTTCGACCTGGTGGTTCACGCCTCCAACGATCTCCTGGTGATCGAGATCGAGGCGGCCCAGCAGGAACGGGGCGATGCGACCAACACCGTCCGCTCGATGATCGCCCGCCTGGACCGCACGCGCTCGATGGACGCCTTCTTCCAGGAGGGCGCGCGGCTGATCCGCGGCCTGGCCGGCTATGACCGGGTGATGGTCTACCGGTTCGACACCGAAGGCTCGGGCGAGGTGGTGGCCGAGGCGATGCGGGTGGGCATCGGCTCGTTCAAGGGCCTGCGCTATCCCGCCAGCGACATCCCGCGCCAGGCGCGGATCCTCTACAAGCGCAACCTGATCCGTACGATCGCCGATGTGGACGCGGTCCCCGCCCCGATCGTGCCGCAGCTGGACGACAAGGGCCGCCCGCTGGACCTGTCGCTGTCGGCCCTTCGTTCGGTCTCGCCGATCCACATCGAATATCTGAAGAACATGGGCGTGGGCGCCTCGATGTCGATCTCGATCATCGTCGACGACGAGCTGTGGGGCCTGTTCGCCTGCCACCACTACGGCCCGCGTGTGCTGGACTTCAACACCCGCGCGGTGTGCGAGCTGTTCGCCCAGATGTTCTCGATGCGCTTGGAAAGCCGCGAGCGCCGCGAGATCATGGAGTTCGAGCGGCGCGCCCGCGACATCTCCGACCAGCTGCTGGGCGCGGTGGCGTCGGACGACAGCCTGCTCAACAACCCCGACTGGCTGACCTCGATCCTGACCAACGCCATCCCCGCCGACGGCGTGGGCGTCTGGATCAACGGCACCAGCGTCCTGTCGGGCAGCACGCCCTCGACGGGGGAGTTCCGGCAGCTGATCGGCGAGTTGACCGCGGTCTCGGACGGCCAGGTGTTCGCGACGGACCACATCGGCGGCTTCATGAAGGACGCCGAGCGCTTCGCCGACAACGCCGCAGGCATGCTGGCCATCCCGATCTCGCGCGCGGCCCGAGACTACGTGGTGATCTTCCGACGCGAGATCGTCCGCTCGGTGCGCTGGGGCGGCGATCCCCACAAGCCGGTCGAGTACGGCCCCAACGGCCCGCGCCTGACGCCGCGCGAAAGCTTCGAGGAATGGAAGGAGACGGTCCAGGGCCGCTCCAAGCCCTTCAACGCTTCTGAAATTCGGGTCGCCGAGACCCTGCGTGCGACGCTGATCGAGGTGGTCCTGCGCATGGCCGACGAGGCCGCCACCCAGCGCCAGTCGGCCAGCGAGCGGCAGGAGATGCTGATCGCCGAGCTCAATCACCGCGTCCGCAACATCCTGGGCGTGATCCGTGGTCTCATCCGGCAGTCCAAGCCGGCGGACGGCGACCTGGAGAGCTTCGTCAAGCAGGTCGACGGCCGCATCCACGCCCTGGCTCGGGCCCACAACCAGATCACCGACGACCACTGGGGTCCTGCCCCGATCCAGGCGCTGGTCGACGCCGAGACGGCCGCCTTCCTCGCCGACCGGCCCGACCGCGTGGCCACGACGGGTGGCTTCGTCCTGCTCAATCCTCAGGCCTATTCGACCATGGCGCTGGTGTTCCACGAGCTGATCACCAACTCTGCCAAGTACGGCAGCCTGTCGGCGGACGGCGCGGTCGACATCGCCTGGCGACGCGACAACGCCGGCAACCTGGTGGTCGAATGGGTCGAGACCGGCGGTCCGCCCGTGACCCCGCCCGAGCGTCGTGGCTTCGGCACGACGATCATCAGCCGCTCAGTGCCCTACGACCTGGGGGGCGAGGCCAAGATCGACTATGCTCCAGACGGTGTGCGGGCGCGGTTCAGCATCCCGGCGCGCCATGTCTCCGAAGCGTCCGGCGATCGCCTGGCGCCGCTCAAGGCGCCGCGCAAGCCGGTCGAGCGGGGCGTGGCGCCGCGCCAGGTCCTGGCCGCCAAGACGGTCCTGATCGTCGAGGACAGCCTGATCATCGCCCTGGACGCCGAGGACGTCGTCAAGAAGCTGGGCGCCGACGGCGTGATGACCGCGGCGACGGTACCCGCCGCCCTCGACCTGCTGGGCGAAGACCTGCGGCCTGACATCGCCATGCTGGACATCAACCTCGGCGACAAGTCGAGCTTCCCGATCGCCGACCGGCTCGAGACGATGGGCATCCCGTTCCTGTTCGCGTCGGGCTATGGCGAGCAGGCCCACCTGCCGGCCGCCCACGCCGAGCGGATGGTCGTGCAGAAGCCCTATACGATCGAGAACGTGGCGCGGGCGCTGGAGCGTTTGCTGACGATGCCCGGCCAATAGGCCGACTTGTCGCGGGAGGCGAAGGCCGGAGAAACTGCACCTCTTCCGGTGGCGGATTGCGCGCCTATCTAAGGGCCAGATGGCGCCTGACGGCTCCGACAAGGACAGAGTGCATCCCATGAGCGTTGTCGAACTTGGACTGGACACCTTCGGCGACGTGACGACCGGGCCGAACGGAAGGCTGCTGCCCCACGACCAAGTCATCCGCAACGTCGTCGCCGAGGGCGTGCGCGCCGACGCGGTCGGGGTCGACTTCTTCGGGATCGGCGAGCATCACCGGGCCGACTTCGCCGTCTCTTCGCCCGAGATGGTCCTGGCCACGATCGCCGGCCAGACCTCGCGCATCAAGCTCGGCTCGGCCGTCACAGTGCTGAGCTCAGATGATCCCATCCGCGTCTTCCAGCGCTATTCGACCTTGCATGCGGCCTCAAGCGGCCGGGCCGAGGTGATCCTGGGTCGCGGCTCGTTCACGGAATCCTTCCCGCTCTTCGGGTTCGAGCTGTCGCAGTACAACCAGCTCTTCGAGGAGAAGCTCGACCTCTTCGCGGCCCTGCTCCGCGAGCGGGCCGTCACCTGGCAAGGTCGAACCCGCCCGCCCCTGGTCAATCAGGAAGTCTTCCCGCGTCAGGGCGACCAGCCCCTCAAGACTTGGATCGGCGTTGGCGGCAGCCCGGAATCGGTGGTGCGCGCGGCGCGCTACGATCTGCCCATGATGCTGGCGATCATCGGCGGCGATCCCAAGCGCTTCCTGCCGTATGTGGATCTCTACAAGCGCGCCTTTGGCGAAATGGACAAACCGGTCCAGCCGATCGGCGTCCACTCGCCCGGCTATGTCGCCAAGACCGACGAGCAGGCGCGCGAGGAGCTCTGGCCCGACTACAAGGCCATGCGCGATCGCATCGGGGCCGAGCGCGGCTGGCCGCCGATGAGCCAGGCCGAGTTCGAACAGGAGGCCGCCCACGGCTCCCTGTATGTGGGATCGCCCGAGACCGTGGCGCGCAAGATCGCCGCGACGGTAAAGGCGCTGGGCGCCTCGCGCTTCCAGATGAAGTACAGCGCCGGCGCCCTGGCGCACGAAAAGCTGCTGGACAGCATTGGCCTCTATGGCGAGCGGGTCATTCCGCTGGTTCGGGACATGCTGGCCTAGCCGCCAGGTCCAATACGACGACGCCCTCGGGATCTCTCCCGAGGGCGCGATCGAACAGCGCTTGCGAAGCGTTAGCGCGAAGCGCGGGTATAGACCGTGCGACTACGGCCGCGCAGCAGCAACCCCAGCAGCAGGCCGACGCCGGCGGCGACGCCCAGCGCCTGCAGCGGACGCGCGGTGACATAGCCCTCGACCGTGTCGAGCTGGGCGTGGATCTCGCCACGCACGCCATCGACGATCTCGTCGACCGCTTCGAAAAGGCTGCTCTTGGCCTCGCCGAAGGCGTGCTGCGCCGCTCCGGCGGCCTCGTTGATCTTGCCCTTGCCTTGCAGGGCGGCGTCGCCCGTCAGGCCACCGATGGCGTCCTGAACTCGACCCAGGCCCTGCTTGGCCACGCCTACCACTTGATCGTCCATCGTCTGCTCCTGCGGCGCCAAAGCCCGCGCCGATCGCGGCGCTCTCCCCAAACCCGCGCCTAAGGCTACGGTTCCTCGTTCGCCCCGATCCTCGGCCCAATCCGCGCGGCTTCGCGCATCGAATACGAGGGTCCAGCAACTGCGCCTCGAGCGAGACGTTTGATGTCCCCAACCCGCGAGGACTGCACGATGGCCAAGGAATGCACCGACGATAATCCCCACTCGCCGCAAGAGGTGCAGGACCGCATCTGGGAGCTGATCGAGAAGATCGACATCGGGATGTTCACGACCTGGGATGGCGAGCAACAGCACAGCCGCCCGCTGTCGGCGCGGGTCCGCCGCGACGAACACGCCGTGCATTTCCTGGTCGATGTCGAGGGCGACAAGAACGGCCAGGTCGAGCACTTCCCAAGCGTCTCGTGCGCCTGGGCCGACAACAGCCACTACAAGTACGTGCTGATCGCCGGAACGGCCCGGCTGACCAATGATCGCGCCAAGATCGCCGAACTTTGGAGCGATTTCGACAAGGCCTGGTGGGACGACGCGACGGATCCGTCCATTCGCCTCCTGACCCTGACGCCGGAGAACGGAGAACTCTGGGACAGCCCCGGCAAGGCCGTGGCGCTGGTCAAGATGGTCGTCGCCGCGGTGACGGGTTCGGCGCCGCAGATGGGCGACCATGCCAAGGTGTCGCTCTAGCCGCACGCCGCGATGACCGGAGCTACGATCAAGCGCGACCTCAGGACCGGACGTTCCCTTTGGGCCGATAGCCCTGGATTGGGTGTTCCGGTGCGCCCGCTGACGAAAGCGATCAGCGTCGACGTCGCCATTGTCGGCGCCGGGATCAGCGGCGCCTTCATGGCCCATGAGCTGTCGAAAGATCACGCGGTCGCGGTGCTGGACCGGCGCGCGCCGCTGATGGGCTCGACCGTGGCGTCGACGGCGCTGCTGCAGTGGGAGATCGATCTTCCGCTCACGACGCTCGCCAAGAAGATCGGCGCGGCGAAAGCCAGGCGGGCCTATCTCAGGTCGCGCCAAGCGGTGGACGCCCTGAAACGGATCGTGGCCGAGGAGCGCATCGTCTGCGGGCTGAAGGACAAGTCGTCCCTCTACCTGGCAGGTGACGCGTATGGCCATCGTGCGCTGGAGGCCGAGGCGATGGCCCGCGCCGAGATCGGGCTGGATAGCCGGTATCTGGACGCCGCCGCATTGCGCGAACAATTCGGCATGGAGCGCACGGCCGCCATCCTCTCAAGCGGCTCGGCCAGCGGCGACCCTGCCCGATTGGCGGCCGCGCTTCTGAGACGCGCCCACGCGCGCGGCGCGCGGATCTGGTCGCCTGTCGAGGTCACGCAGGCCATCAGCGATCCGGACGGCGTGACGCTCCTGACCGATAGAGATCATGCGGTGCGGGCCAGGTCGGTGGTGTTCTGCTGCGGATACGAGTTTCCCAAGGGGGTCCCCACGCCCGGCGCGGATGTCATCTCGACCTGGGCCATGGCCTCTACGCCGCGTCAGCGGTGTCCGGCATGGCTGAGGGACATGCTGGTCTGGGAGGCGTCCGATCCCTACCTCTACCTGCGCATGGGCGGTGACGGTCGGCTGATCGTCGGGGGCGAGGACGAAGCGTCAGCGGTCGCCCACCAGGACAGGACGAAGCTGGCGCACAAGCAGAAGGTGCTCGCCGCCAAGCTTCAGCGCCTGCTCCCTGACACCGCGTTCGAGATCGACTACGGCTGGGCCGGAGCCTTCGGCGAGAGCGCCACGGGCCTGCCCAGCATCGGCCCCATCGAGAGCATGGAACACACCTGGGCCGTGATGGGCTTTGGCGGCAACGGCATCACCTATTCGGTGATCGCGTCCCAGGTCGTCGCGGCGGAGATCCGGGGCCAACGCGACCCGGACGCTGATCTCTACAAAGCCTGAGATTGAAGCTCGCGGCGGATGATGACCGCGAGCTTCCCTTCGAGCGCTAGGCCAGCGTCCGCACCTTCGGCTCGCGATCCCAGAACCGCTTGGCCGCCGCCGCGATGAAGTCGCCGCCAAGATCGGTGACGCCTTCGTCCGCCTCGACGCCGGCTTTGTCGAGCAGCGGCCGGGCCGCCTCTGTCGCGCCGATCGCCTTCAGGTGGCCGAAGGCGTCCATGACGAACTGGACGGCGGCGGCTTCCTTGAGCAGGGCCGCGCAGCCTTCCTCGGACAACACCAACGCGATGGCGTCGACGGTCACCGACGGCGTACCGGCCAGCTGGCCGTCGGCCGGGATCAGGGTTCCGTCCGCGCCCTTGGCCCCGCCGATCTTCGGCGCGATGACCTTGGCCACAGCCCCGGCCTTCTTGATCGCCGCCTTCAGCTTGTCGACCGCCTTGGCGTCCGAACCGTCGGCGACCAGAACGCCGATCACGTGGCCCTTGATATCGGTCGGCTCCAGCGGGCCGTTGATGATCCGCAGGGCCGGCGACAGCGCCAGGTCCTGCACCGGGACCGCCGCCTTCGAGGCCTTGGGCACGGGCATGTTCAGGCCTGCGCCGACCCGCTTGGCGAGCTCAGGATCGACATTGACCAGATTGGACAGCATCCGCGTCCGCACCGCCTCGATGCCGACCTTGGAAAGCTCGAACACCAGGGCCGAGGCCAGGTGCGCCTGCTCGGCCGGGTCCAGCGAGCGGAAGAACGACCGCGCCTGGCTATAGTGATCGGCGAAGCTTTCGGGCCGGACCCGCAGCTTCTCCGCGCCCAGGTCGGCGCCCACGCTGGTGGTTCGGAAGCCGGTCACCGGGCATTCGCGCGGACCGCCCTCCTCGCCCGCCGTCTCGGCCAGGCTGTTGGGCTCGTAGTTGGCGCGGCCCTTGGGCTGCAGCATCTGCATCATGCCGTCGCGCTGGAAGTTCATCACCGGACACTTGGGCGCGTTGATCGGGATCTGGTGGAAGTTGGCCGTGCCCAGCCGGCTCTTCTGGGTGTCGAGATACGAGAACAGGCGTCCCTGCAGCAGCGGATCCTCGGTGAAATCGACGCCCGGCACGATGTTGCCGGGACAGAAGGCGACCTGCTCGGTCTCGGCGAAGAAGTTGTCCGGATAGCGGTTCAGCACCATCCGTCCGATCGGCTGCACCGGCAGCACCTCTTCCGGGATGATCTTGGTCGGGTCCAGCACGTCGAAGGGCAAGCTGTCAGCGAAGGCCTGGTCGAAGGCCTGGACGCCCAGCTCCCACTCGGGGAAGTCGCCGCGCTGGATGGCCTCGAAGAGATCGCGGCGCTGGAAGTCGGGATCGGCGCCGGCGATCTTCACCGCCTCGTCCCAGATCGTCGAGGCCACACCCTGCTTGGGCTTCCAGTGGAACTTGACGAAGGTGACCTTGTCCTTAGCGTCGACCAGCCGGAAGGTGTGAACGCCAAAGCCCTGCATGGTGCGCAAGGACCGTGGGATGGTTCGGTCGCTCATCGCCCACATGATCATGTGGGTGCTCTCGGGCATCAGGCTGATGAAGTCCCAGAACGTGTCGTGGGCGCTGGCGGCCTGCGGATAGCCGCGATCGGCCTCCATCTTCACCGAGTGGACCAGGTCGGGGAACTTCATGGCGTCCTGGATGAAGAACACCGGGATGTTGTTGCCCACCAGATCCCAATTGCCCTGCTGGGTGTAGAACTTCACCGCAAAGCCGCGCACGTCGCGCGGCGTGTCGACGCTGCCCGCGCCGCCGGCCACGGTCGAAAAGCGCACGAAGACCGGGGTCTTCTCGCCGGGGCGCTGGAAGAGGTCGGCCTTCGACAGCTTGGCCGCGCCTGCATAGGCCTCGAAATAGCCGTGCGCGGCCGAGCCGCGGGCATGGACGATGCGCTCGGGAATGCGCTCGTGGTCGAAGTGGAAAATCTTTTCGCGGAGGACGAAATCCTCCAGGAGCACAGGACCTCGGGCCCCGGCCTTCAGCTGGTTCTGGTTGTCGGAGACCCGGATTCCCTGGTTGGTGGTCAGGTGGCCTTCGGGGGTGTGGGGGCCGCCGTCCGGAACGCGCTGATGGGTCTCGTCGCCCTCGCCGCGCTCGGTGATGAAGCCGTCGTCCATGGTCGCCTCCTCGATCCCGCCGTTCGGGTCGAGGGCCAAACCCGCGCTGGACGGCGCGGTTCCGTCGGGTCGCCGCCAGATCGGCGAGAACGGCCTTACGGCCGCGCCCATGTCGCTAGGCGAGCACCTTGGCCTTCGTCATCGCGCGCGCCTGGGCCTGCGAAAGCCATCGCCCGCGCGAGAACTTGCCTGCGCCTGGCCCCGTGGGGCGATACTGCGAGAAGCGGGCGTCCTCGGGCTGCAGCATGGTGCGAGGATTGCCGTCCTTGCCGGTGTACCACATCTCGGTCCAGCCGGCCGGGGCGATATGGTCGTCCATCCAGCAGTCGAGGAAGGCGGCCATGCCGACAAATTTCGGATCGCCGTAACGGCCGTCGGGAAACGCGCTGGAGGGGCGCCAGGGACGTCCGAGATAGACCGACCCGACCTTGGTCCCGGCCTCCTTGGTCAGCCGGCAGCCCTGGAACACGAAGCCGTACGTCTGGGTGATGGGTGTGCTGGGCGCGACGATGTAGCCGTCGATCGGGTCGACCGGCCGCGGCCGCGAGCGGATCTCGCAAGCCTGGAAATAGGCCCGTCCTGCGCCGAAGATGAAGTCGTAGCTGCCGGCGATCAGGCAGCGCTCGAACAGGCTGGATCCGGCGTCGGGAAAGAGCGTGTCTTGGTAGCTCAGGATATCGACCTCGGTCAGCCGCGCGCGGTCCGAACCCTTGTCCAGCATCAGCGCCACGGCCTGCGGGCCGCCGCCGTCGTGCGAGTGAAGACCGCCGGGCTTGCTCATCTCGGCCAGGCCGTCGAAGGCGTTCTGGATGGTAAGGTTGTGGGCCGCAAAGTCCGGCGCGCGCACGAACAGGGTCGGGGTGCGGAAGGTCCCCCACCGCTTGCCGTCCGGGGCGGTCAGGCCCGAGGCCGCCAGATGGCTGATCACTGACGCCTTGCGGTCCTCGCCGACCAGATGGACGAACGGCTTGTCGATCACGACCTGCTCGTCCCAGACGCCGCGCGTGACCAGGATTCGATACGGCGTCTTGCCATCGGCCGGCGCGGCCGCGACCGCCGCCGACAGGCTCGAGAAGGTCGGCCCAGCGTGCGGGCTCGCCCCCTCCCCGCGCCAGAGCACGGCGTCGTAGCGCGGTGCGGCCACGGCCAGGCCTGGAACGAGCAGCATCGCCCCGGCCAGCACATCACGACGAGAGAGAGCAAGCATCGACATGACGCCTCTTTCAGAAAAAGGGCGGGCGCCGGCCGGGAGGACAGCCGACGCCCAATATTCCTCGGGAGGAGGAACCTCTACGATCGTTAGAACGAGTACCGCAGGCCGAAATTGAACTGCCGGCCCGTGTGCGAATAGACGTAGACGCTGTCGCGGTTGCTGTCGGTGTACTGGTTGTTGAAGGCGTCGGTCAGGTTCAGCCCCTCGAACGTCAGCTTCAGGCGCTTGTTGATCGCGTAGGACGCCGAGGCGTCGATGGTCGTGATCGAGCGCACGCCGTCGATGTCGTTGGTGCTGGTGCCGCTGGGCACGGCCGTCAGGTACTTGTCGCGATAGGCCGCCGAGACGCGGGCGCTGAACGCGTCATCCTCGTAGTAGAGCGTGGCGTTGAAGGCGTTCTTCGACAGACCCACCAGGTCGTTCTGCACGAAGCCGGTCGCCGATCGGGCCGAGATGTAGTCGATCTTGGAGTCGACCACCGTCACGTTGAAGATCGCGCCCGTGTGCTTCAGCAGGCCCGGCAGGAAGCTGAACGGCTGCTGGTAGCTGACCTCGATCCCCTTCAGCGGGCCGCCCTTGGTGTTGACCGGCTGGCTGAACAGGAAGGTGTCGCCGGCCGAGACGCCCAGGCCGTCCAGCAGGCTCAGCGGCAGGCCCGACGCGTTGAACGGCTGCGAGATGCGCGAGGTCTGAATGTAGGTGTCGATGTCCTTGTAGAAGAGACCGACCGACAGCAGCGCGTCCTTGGCGAAATACCACTCGGCCGACAGGTCGTAGGTGGTGGCGCGGATCGGCTTCAGGTTCGGGTTGCCCGAGCTGACGCTGAACACGCCCACCGTCGACAGGCTGCCGCCGGGGGTCAGGCTGCCCAGGTTCGGACGGGTCATCACCTTGGCCGCGCCGAAGCGCAGCAGGAAGTCGGGCGTGACCTCGGCGGTGAGGTTCAGGGCCGGCAGGATGTCGTCGTACTCGCGCTTGACGGTGGCCTGCTGGGCCGCGCCCGCCACCAGCTGGTAGCCGGTCGAGCTCTGATCGGTCTTCACGTAGCGCACGCCGACGTCGCCGCGGATCGGCCAGGCGAAGTGGTCGGTGCGGAAGTCCAGCTGGGCGTAGGCGGCGCTGTCCTTCTCTTCCACGCTGCGGATGTTGCCGCGGGCGTTGGCGTTGGTGGCGCCGCTGAGCTCGAACAGGCCCGTGCCGCTATAGATGTTGAACTGCTTGGCGAAGGCGTCCAGGTCCGGCGCGGCCCAGCTGGTCGGGATGCCCGTGGCGCCCAGGTTGTGGCCAAAGCCTGAGACCAGCTTGGTCAGGCTGCTCAGGGTCACGCCGGCCGGCAGGGTCGGCACGACCGACTCGTTGACCCGGGCCTGGGCCCAGGAGTCGAAGTTGTACTTCTTGAAGTTGACGCCGACCTTCAGGTTCAGGCCGTCGGCGAGGCGATAGTCGCCATCCAGCTGGGCGGTGGCGATCTTGTTGGTCACGCCCTGCGGCCGCAGGCGGATTTCCGAACGCGCCGCGCCGAAGTTGTAGGCCGACGGATCGGTGACGTCGAAGCCGAAGTTCATCGCCGGCAGGTTCGGGTTGACCCGATAGTCGTACGAGAAGCCGTCGGCGTTCTCGCGGTTCAGGATCACCGTCGTCTGGATCGGGTTGTTGAAGTCCGACTTGGACATGCCCACCAGGCCGCTTAGCTTGAAGCGATCGCCGAACTCGTGCTCGGCGGTGAAGGTGGCTTGCGTGTACTCGGTGTCCAGCTTGTCGAAGCGCGTCTCGCTCTCGACATCGACGTCGTCGAACAGGCCATAGACCATATCGCCCTTCGAATTGACCACGCCGTCACGGACGATGATCTCGGGGCGACCGCCCTGCGAGGCGTTGCGGGCGAACGACAGGGCTTCCAGCCAGTTCTCCTCGCGGGTGGCCTTGAAGTCCGAATAGAGGACGTCCAGGCCGATCAGGGTCTTGTCGTCGGGGCGCATCTGGAACGAGCCGGTGACGCCCAGTCGCTTCTGCTCATGGCTCAGGCGGCCGTAGCGCGGGAAGCGCGGGGTGAAGACCGAGGCCGTGCTGGCCGGCTTGAAGGTCGAGGCCGGGTTGAAACCGCCGACTTCCGTGCCGTTCAACCAGCCGCCCGAACCGTGGCCTTCCTCGAGCAGGCCCCGCTCGGTGTAGGCCACCGAGACCAGCGCGCCCAGCTTGCCGTCGAGCCAGGTGTTGGAGGCCAGGACCGCAAAGCGCGGGTCCCAGGACTTGGAGAGGTCGTTGTAGCCCTCCTGCGCCGAGACCACGAGGGTCGCGCCCTTGTAGTCGAACGGCCGGCCCGTCTGCAGGTCGACCGTAGCGCCCAGCGAGCCTTCCTCGGTCTGGGCCGAGGCGGTCTTGCGCACCGTGATGCTGTTGAAGAGCTCCGAGGCGAAGACGTTGAAGTCGAAAGCGCGATTGCGGTTGGCGCCGCCCGAGCTGTCGGTGCCGCTGGCCGTGCTCTGGCCCTCGACGCCGTTGATGCGCACGCGGGTGAACTGCGGGCCAAGGCCCCGGACGGTGATCTGGCGGCCCTCACCGGCGTCGCGAGCGATCGACACGCCCGGCACGCGCTGGATGGACTCAGCCAGGTTGGCGTCCGGGAAGTCGGCGATGTCCTCGGCCTTGATGACGTCGACCACGCCGCTGGCGCGGCGCTTGAGGTTCATGGCGCTCTGCAGGCTGGCGCGGAAGCCGGTGACGACCACGGCCTCGACCTCGGCCGAGGTCTCTTCCTGCGGGGCCGAGACGGGCGCGACGGCCTGGGCGGCGATCATCGGCACGGCGGCGGTCGACGCCAGTTGCAGCGAGGCGGACTGGCCCAGCACCGCGGTGCGGCCGTTGTTGGAAACCACGGTCAGGTCCGCGCCGCGGAGCAGGCGTGTCAGTCCCTCTTCGACCGTGTAGGCGCCGCGCACGGCGTTGACGCGCTTGCCGGCCACCGCGCTTTGCGGAGCCAGGATCTGCAGTTCGGCCTGCTTGCCAAACTGCGGAATGCCCGTGGCGGCGGACTGCTCACGCACGTCGAACGTGCGCACCTGTGCGTGAGCGCCAGAGGCGACCATCAGCGCGCTAGCGCCGGCCGCGAGCATCAAATAGGACTTTTCATAAGTACGCAGCGACGTCCGCATGCGCCCCTCCCTCTATGGTTCAAACGGCGCTTCTTGGAGCGCCTGTTTGGATCGATGCGGCGGAAACCGGTTTCCGTCAGGCATCGGTCAATTTTTTTGCGCGCTGCCCTTACTGGCCCCGCAGGATGATGGCGTTGTCGCGCAAGCCGACCTTGCCGTTGAAGGTCGCCGCAGCGGCCTCGGCGAAGCCTTCGGGGTCGTTGGTGCGGAACCATCCGACGAAGCGTTCGTCGGCCAAGCGCGCGTCGGCGATCTCGATCTTGCGGTCGTTGTAGCGGTTGAACTCGGCCGCGGCCTCGGTCAGCGTCTGCCCGTCCAGGACGATCTGACCGTCCCGCCAGGCCAGTCGCTGGGCCAGATCCGCGTCGGCCTCGGGCGGGACCAGAACACCTGAATCGTTGTCGGCGAAAACCCGCTCGCCGGCGGCCACACGACGCGGCGGGGTCTTGCCGTCCTTGGTCCAGACCTCGACCACGCCTTCGGTCACCAAGACGTCGCTGCCGCCCTCGCGCTTGCGCACCGAGAAGGCGGTGCCGACCGCACGGACACGGACCGGGCCGCTCTCGACGACGAAGGGGCGAGAGGCGTCCTTGGCCACGGCGAACCAGGCCTCGCCCCGCTCAAGCTTCACCGCGCGCAGCCGCGGCTGCATGCTCACTTCCAGCGCCGAGCTGGTGTTGATCGCCGCCACCGAGCCATCGGCCATCGGGACGCGACGGATCTCGCCGAGGGTCGTTCCGTAACGCTGGCTCAGCAGTCGTTGGCCGACCACCACGGCCACGAGACCTGCCGCCATGGCTCCCAGGCCCGCCACGACTCCGCGACGACGCGGATGGGCGCGCTCGGCGCTGTCCAACGATCCGGCCGGCAAGGCGCGGCCCCGATCAAGATGGGTCCAGGCGGCCTCGGCCCGGGCATAGGCGCCCACTCGACGGCGGTCGCCCGCCAGCCAGGCGTTCAGTTCGGAACGGACGGCCTCGCCGTCACGGTCGACGCGGACCACCCATCGGGCGGCGTCCGCCTCGATATCAGCGGCGCTTTCGCGTTCGACCATCGGTCTTCTCTCTAGCTCCCTGCGGACGCAACGACGCGTCCTGTTCCGTCATGGCCGCGAGGATGGCGCGAAGCCCCCTCACCGCCTCGTTCTCGACCACGTTTTCACTCACGCCTAACCGGCGAGCGATCTCGCGCTGGGGCACGCCCTCGATCTTGCGCATCTCGAAGATCCGGCGGCAGCGCTCCGGCAGGGCCGCGATCAGCCCCCTCACCCGCTCCAGCTCGCGCCGGCTCGAGACGATGCGCTCCGCTGAGGGATCCTCCAGCGCCAGGTCCAGCGCCTCGATCTCACTCACGGTTTCGATCCGCACCACGCGGGCGCGGCGGATCTGTTCCAGGGCGACGCTGCGCGCGGCCTGGAAGAAATAGCCGCGCGGTTCGGCGATATGGTCGATGGTGCTGAGGGCGGCCAAGCGGCAGTAGGTCTCCTGAAGGATATCGTCGACGTCGCCGGCGGCGGCGAACGAGCGCCGCAACCACGCGCGCACGGCCGCTTCGTGGGGCAGGATTTCCCGCCCCAACCACGCCACGATACGCGCACGCCCCTCCGACAAGGTTTCCGCCCTGTTGTTGCTCTTACTCCTCTCCGATGCACGGCCGCGGAATTTCCGTCAAACTTGGAAGCTGTCGATTGCCGACAAGGCGCTGAGCGCGGGCGGCCCGAGAACGGCGTTATGAGATTCACTATCGAGCCGCCCAGTTAAACCAGATTATTCCGATAGATTTTAAAGGGTATCGATCGCCTCAAGCTTCCATGAGGGGACCGGACATGTCTTTCACCCAGCGCAACGACGCCGCAGGCGCGCTCTTCCTGGCCGTTCTGCTGTGCGGCGGCGCCACCGACGCCTATGCCGGCGTGCGCGACGAGACGGCCGCGCCCTCGGTCGTGGAGACGCCTCCGGCCGAAGGCTCGAATGTCGCCGGCGCGACCGTCGAGGCCCTGACCATCACCGCCCGCCGCAGGTCCGAGACCGTGCAGTCGGCGCCGCTGACCGTGTCGGTCGTGGGTGGCGATCGTCTGGACGGCACGGGCTCATTCAATGTCGGCCGGCTGCAGCAGCTGACCCCGACCCTGCAGTTCTATTCGTCGAACCCGCGCAACACGTCGGTGAACATTCGCGGCCTGGGCGTGCCGTTCGGCCTAACCAGCGATGGCTTCGAGCAGGGCGTCGGCATCTATGTCGACGACGTCTACAATTCGCGCGTCGCCACCGCGACCTTCGACTTCCTGGACGTCGACCGGATCGAGGTCCTGCGGGGCCCGCAGGGCACGCTCTACGGCAACAACACCACCGCTGGCGCTATCAACATCACGACCCGCCAGCCGACCTTCGACTTCGAAGCCAATGCCGAGGTCTCGCTGGGGAACCTGGATTACAAGCAGGCCAAGGCCGCGATCTCCGGGCCATTGAGCGACAAGATCGCCGTTCGCCTGGCCGTGTCGAGCACACACCGCCGCGGCACGATCTACAACGTCACCAGCCGTCGCGACATCAACGAGCAGGACAATCTGGGCCTACGCGGCCAGCTGCTGTTCAAGCCCAGCGAAAACCTCGCGGTCACCCTGGCCGGCGACTACAGCCGCCAGAACCCCCAATGCTGCGCCCAGATCTATGTGCGCACCGGCGCCACCCAGCGGGCGGCGAACCGACAGTACGCGGCCCTCACCGCCGCGCTGGGTTATGCGGTTCCCAGCACCAATCCCTTCGACCGGGTGACCGACGTCGACGCCGATCTAAACGCCGGCAACAAGATCGGCGGCGCTTCGGCCAAACTGGTGTGGAACGTCGGCGGCGGGACCCTGACCTCGGTCACCGCTTGGCGCTTCTGGGATTGGAAGCCGCAGAACGACCGCGATTTCCTGGGGCTGTCGATCGTGGCCAAGTCGCAGAACCCCTCGCAGCAGGACCAGTATAGCCAGGAACTGCGCTACAATTTCGAGGCCAAGACCTTTGATCTCGTGGTCGGCGCCTTCGCCTTCCAGCAGCGCATCGACACCCAAGGGACCGAGCAGCAGGGCGCGGCCGCCAGCCGCTGGAACATCTCGCTCAGCAACGCCCTGTCGAACGACCCCAGCGTCCTGAACGGCCTGACGGCCAGCAACATCCAGTGGCTGAAGAGCAAGAGCTTCGCGGTGTTCGGCCAGCTCGACTGGAAGGTGACCGACGCCCTGACCGTGACGCCGGGCCTGCGCCTGAACTACGACAAGAAATCGGGGTACTACGAACGCAAGGTCCATGACGGCCAGGGCGTTCCGGTGCTGCTGGGCGAGACCAGCGCTCGCCGCGTCGCGCAGCTGGCGATCTATACCCCGCAGGTCAGTGCGCCCAGCTTCGACGACTGGAACTTCACCTACGATCTGACGGCGAGCTACAAGC
>JAEXJH010000164.1 GCA_023445955.1 Pseudomonadota bacterium | reverse complement strand
GGCGCGGCTCATAACGCGAAACGGTGAAAATGTCGAGCGATCAATGCGCTCATAGCCATGGCGGCCACGCCGGGCAGCCATGCGAGGGGCACATGCGGGCACCGGCCCGCATGTGCGATGTCAGTCGATCAGGCCGCCGCCTTCTTCGCATAGGGGTCGAAGCGGCCGTAGAAGGTCTCGCCCTTTTCGGCCATCTCGCGCAGCAGGGCCGGCGGCGCGAAGCGCTTGCCGTACTGCTGGGCCAGACGATCGCAGGTCTCGACGAAGGCCTTGGCGCCGACGCCGTCGATCAGGCTGATCGGGCCGCCGGTCCAGGGCGCGAAGCCCCAGCCCAGGATGGCGCCGACATCGGCCTCGCGCGGGTCGGTGATGACGCCTTCCTCGAAGCAGCGGGCGGCTTCGACGGCCTGGCGGTACAGCAGGCGCGTGCGGATCTCCTGGATCAGCGTCGCGTCGGCGTCCTTGGTCGTGACCGGCATCAGCTCGGCCAGGCCGGGCCAGATGCGCTTCTGGCCGCCTTCCGGATAGTCGTAGAAGCCCTTGCCGTTCTTGCGGCCCAGACGGCCCAGTTCGACGACCATCTTTTCCAGGACGGGGGCGAACGGACGCTCCTCGTACTTGTCGCCGAGGTCCTTCTTGGTCTGCTCGCCGATCTTGTAGGAGAGGTCCAGCGCGACGTCGTCGTTCATCTCCAGCGGGCCGCGCGGCATGCCCGTGGCGCGGCCGACATTGTCGATGATGGCGGGCGCGATGCCCTCGGCCATCATCTCCAGGCCTTCCTGCACGAAGGTGCCGAAGCAGCGGCTGGTGTAGAAGCCGCGGCTGTCGTTGACGACGATCGGGGTCTTCTTGATCTTCAGGACGTAGTCGATCGACTTGGCCAGAGCCTCCTGCGAGGTTTCTTCGCCCATGATGATCTCGACCAGGCCCATCTTGTCGACCGGCGAGAAGAAGTGAATGCCGATGAACGAGGCCGGACGCACCGAGGCCTTGGCCAGGCCGGTGATCGGCAGGGTCGAGGTGTTGGAGCCGAAGATGGCGGTCTCGGCCAGCTCGGCCTCGGCCTTCTTGGTCACTTCGGCCTTCACGTCGCGGTTTTCGAACACGGCCTCGACGACCAGGTCCGAGCCCTTGACGTTGCTGTAGTCGGCGGTCGGGTGGATCAGGGCCAGGATGGCGTCGCCCTTCTCCTGGGTCAGCTTGCCGCGCGAGACGGCCTTCTTGACCAGGCCCTCGGCGTAGCCCTTGCCCTTGTCGGCGGCTTCCTGGCTTTGGTCGATCAGCACGGTCTCGATGCCGGCCATGGCTTGGACGTAGGCGATGCCCGCGCCCATCATGCCGGCGCCCAGGACGGCGACCTTCTTGACGTCGTAGTGCGGGACATTGGCCGGACGGCCCGAACCCTTGCCCAGCTCCTGCAGGGACAGGAACAGGGTGCGGATCATGCCTTTGGCCTGCGGCGACATCATCGTCTTCAGGAAGTAGCGGGTCTCGATCCGCAGGGCGGCGTCGAACGGCACCTGCATGCCTTCATAGACCGCCTTCATGATGTTCAGCTGGGCCGGGTAGTTGCCATAGGTCTGCTTGCGCAGCATGGCGTTGCCCATGATGAAAACTTGGCTGCCGGTCGGGGTGTAGGGACCGCCGCCCGGGAGTTTGAACTCCTTCTTGTCCCAGAGAGCGACCGGGTCGCCCTTGGTCTTGACCCAGGTCTTGGCGGCCTCGACCTCGGTCCCGGCCGGGACGACCTCGTGCACGACCTTGTTGGCCAGGGCCTCGGCCGGCTTCATCGACTTGCCTTCCAGCAGGTACGGCGCGGCGGCCATCACGCCCATCAGGCGCGGCAGACGCTGAGTGCCGCCGGCGCCTGGCAAGAGGCCGACCTTGGCTTCCGGCAGGGCCAGCTGGATCTTCGGATTGTCGGCGACCACGCGGTAGTGGCAGGCCAGGGTGATCTCGAGACCGCCGCCCATGGCCAAGCCGTTGATGGCCGCGGCCACCGGCTTGCCGCAGGTTTCCAGGGCGCGGAACGCCTTGTTCAGGGCGAAGCCGGCTTCGAATGCGGCCTTCAGGCCCTCTTCGCCGCTCGCGCCGCCGCCCAGGCCGCCGCTGCCGCCGAGTTCACCGAGGTCCGCGCCGGCGCAGAAGCCGGTGGTCTTGCCCGAGGTGATGACGGCGCCCTTGATGGCTTCGTCGCTCTTGATGCGTTCGACGACGTCGCCGATTTCCTTGATGACCGAAGCGGTCAGGGTGTTCATCGAGCGGCCGGGCACGTCGAAGGTGACCAGGGCCACGCCGTCGGAATCGACCTCGATCTTGAAGTTTTCCATAGGAGTCAGGTCCTTAAGTCTTAGACGCGTTCGATGACGGTGGCGGTGCCCATGCCGGCGCCGACGCACAGGGTGATCAGGGCGGTTTCCTTGTCCGAGCGTTCCAGCTCGTCGACCATGGTGCCCAGGATCATGGCGCCGGTGGCGCCTAGGGGGTGGCCCATGGCGATGGCGCCGCCGTTCACGTTCATCTTGTCGTGCGGGATGTCCAGCGCCTGCATCATGCGCAGGACGACGGCGGCGAAGGCTTCGTTCAGCTCATAGAGGTCGATGTCGGAGACCTCCATCTTCAGCTTCTTGAGCAGCTTCTCAGTGACCAGCGAAGGGCCGGTCAGCATGATCGAGGGCTCGCTGCCGATCGAGGCCGCGCCCTTGATGCGGGCGCGGGCCTTGAGACCCAGGGCCTCGCCCATTTCCTTGGTGCCGATCAGGACGCCGGCGGCGCCGTCGACGATGCCCGAGCTGTTGCCGGCGTGGTGGACGTGGTTGACCTTCTCCACCTGCGGATAGCGCTGGGTGACCACGGCGTCGAAAGCCATGTCGCCCATACCCTGGAACGAAGGGTTCAGCGAGGCCAGGGTCTGCATGGTGGTCGAGCCGCGGACGGTCTCGTCATGGTCCAGGATGGTGATGCCCAGCTGGTCCTTCACGCCCACGACCGACTTCTTGAAGCGGCCATCGGCCCACGCGGCCGCAGCGCGCTTCTGGCTTTCGACGGCGTAGGCGTCGACGTCGTCGCGGCTGAAGCCGTACAGCGAGGCGATCAGGTCGGCCGAGACGCCTTGCGGGGCGAAATAGGTCTTGAAGGCCGAGGACGGGTCGGTCGGCCATGCGCCGCCGTCGCTGCCCATGGGCACGCGGCTCATGCTCTCGACGCCGCCGCCGATCGCCAGGTTGGCTTCGCCCGAGGCGACCTTGGCAGCGGCCATGTTCACGGCGTCCCGGCCCGAGGCGCAGAAGCGGTTGATCTGCACGCCGGCGACGCTCTCGGCGTAGTCGGCGGTCAGGACGGCCGTACGGGCGATGTCCGAACCCTGCTCGCCGACGGGGGCGACGCAGCCCAGCACGACGTCGTCGACGTGCTTGGTGTCGAGGTTGTTGCGGTCGCGGATGGCTTCCAGCACCTGGGTGGCCAGCGACAGGGCGGTGATCTCGTGCAGAGACCCGTCCTTCTTGCCCTTGCCGCGCGGGGTGCGCACGGCGTCGAAGATGTAAGCGTCAGCCATGGGATGGCTCCTTCCTGCGAAGCGGTGTTCGTGTCGGTGAAAGCGGCGTCGGCGGGGTGTCCGGCGCCGTTATTGTTTCCAGTTGCCGATCGGATACTTGCCGATCGGTTCGCATTTGAGGCCGCTGGCCCCGGCCTTGGCGCGGTAGTAGAGGCGCGAGCCGAACTCCGGCGGCGGCAGCTCGCAGGCGGTGAAGCCCGAGGTCGTGACCTCCAGCTTCCACGCGGCGATCTTGGAGCGCAGCAGCGTGTTGCAGACGTCCTTGCCCGGCGGGGTCAGCGGCAGCTTGAAGGCGCCCGGCTGCGGGCGCTTGCCGACCAGCTCGCCGGAGAAGGTCAGCGGGCGCGGCCCGGGGGCGGCGCGCACGCAGACCACGGCCGAGCGGGCGTCGTTGGCGGGCGCCCCCTTTGGAGCAGGTTGGGCGGCGGCGGGGCCGGCCAGCAGCAGGATGAGGGGCAGGATCACAGCGTCCTCGCGATCAGGAGTTTCATGATCTCGTTCGTGCCGCCGTAGATGCGCTGGATGCGGCTGTCCTTGTACATGCGCGCGATCGGGTACTCGTTCATGAAGCCATAGCCGCCGAACAGCTGCAGGCAGCGGTCGACGATCTTGTTCTCCAGGTCCGAGACCCAGTACTTGGCCATCGAAGCCGTCGCCGCGTCCAGCTTGCCGGCCAGGTGCTGCTCGATGCAGTGGTTGGTGAAGACGCGGGCCACGGTCGCCTCGGTCTTGCACTCGGCCAGCACGAACTGGGTGTTCTGGAAGTCGATGATCGCCTTGCCGAACGCCTTGCGGTCCTTGACGTAGGCGATGGTCAGCTCCAGCGCCCGCTCGATCGTCGCCATGCCCTGTACGGCGATGTTCAGGCGCTCCTGCGGCAGCTGGCCCATCAGCTGGAAGAAGCCCTGGCCCTCGTCGGAGCCCAGCAGGTTCTCGGTCGGCACCTTCACGTCGTTGAAGAACATCTCGGAGGTGTCCTGGGCCTCGTGACCCAGCTTGTCGAGGTTGCGGCCGCGCTCGAAACCTTCCGCGCCATCGGTCTCGACGATCATCAGGCTGGTGCCGCGCGCGCCGGCGCCGGCGTCGGTCTTGGCGACCACGATGATCAGGTTGGCGGTCTGGCCGTTGGTGATGAAGGTCTTGGAGCCGTTGATGACGTACTGGTTGCCGACCTGCTTGGCGGTGGTCTTCACCCCCTGCAGGTCGGAGCCGGCGCCGGGTTCGGTCATGGCGATCGCGCCGACCAGCTCACCGGTGGCCAGGCGCGGCAGCCAGCGCTGCTTCTGCTCTTCGGTGCCGTAGTGGAAGATGTACGGCATGACGATGGCGTTGTGCAGGCTGATGCCGAAGCCGTCGACGCCCTTGCGCCCCAGCTGGTCCATCAGCACGACCTCGTGGCGATAATCGCCGCCGGCCCCGCCATATTGCTCGGGGGTGGAGAGGCCGAGCAGGCCGGCCTCTCCGGACTTGGTCCACATGTCGCGATCGACGCAGTGGTTCTTGCGCCATTTCGCGACTGTCGATTCAGGCGCGTGCTCATCGAAGAACTTGCCCACCGCATCCTCGAAGATCGCGATGTCCTCTTCGGCCATGAAGGCGGGTTTTTCGACGTTGAGCACGCTCATGATCAGAAGGCCTCCGCGGGCAGCGCCATCAAGGTCGCCGAGCCGGTCTTGAGTTTGGTCAGGTGTGCCCCGGCGTCAGGCAAGATGCGCTCGATGAAATAGCGGCCGGTGACGAGCTTGGTCGTGAAGAACGGGTCAGACGAGCCGGCCGCGATCTTGGCGTTGGCCGCCTTGGCCATCAGCGCCCACATGTACGCCAGGCCGGTCAGGCCGAAGAGGTGCATGTAGTCGGTCGAGGCCGCGCCGGCGTTGTCGGGGTTCTGCAGGCCGTTCTGCATCAGCCACATGGTGCCGTCCTGCAGCTGGGCCTTCACGCCGGCCAGGGCCTCGATGAACGGCTTCAGCTCGGCGTCGCCGTCGTTCTCGCCGATGAACTGGTCGACTTCCTGGAAGAAGGTCATGACCGCGCGACCGCCCTTGGCGGCCAGCTTGCGGCCGACCAGGTCCAGGGCTTGGACGCCGTTGGTGCCTTCGTAGATCAGGGCGATACGGCAATCGCGCATGAACTGGCTGACCGGGAAGTGCTCGGTGAAGCCGCTGCCGCCGTGCACTTGGACGGCGTTCGAGCAGACCTCGAAGCCCTTGTCCGTCAGGTAGCCTTTCAGCACCGGCGTCATCAGGCCCATGTAGTCCGAGGACTTTTCACGCACCGCCGCGTCCGGGTGGGCGTGCGACAGGTCGCCG
Source organism: Pseudomonadota bacterium (assembly GCA_023445955.1). Lineage (GTDB taxonomy): Bacteria > Pseudomonadota > Alphaproteobacteria > Caulobacterales > Caulobacteraceae > Caulobacter. The sequence continues at coordinate 2,064 of JAEXJH010000164.1, read as the reverse complement.
TGCAGGGCGGTCCAGAACAGGAAGGCGCGACCGCCTTCGATCAGGGCCTTGCTCTCCAGCAGCATGCGGCGGACGTCCGGGTGGACGATGATCGGGTCGGCCGGGCCGTCGGCGTTCTTCGGACCCGTCAGCGAGCGGCCTTGCAGGCGATCCTTGGCGAAGGCGACGGCGGCTTGATAGGCCGCCTCGCCCTGGGCCACGCCCTGCATGCCGACGCCCAGGCGCGCTTCGTTCATCATGACGAACATGATCTTGAGGCCCGAGTTCTCCTCGCCGATCAGATAGCCCTCGGCGTCGTCGTACTGCATGACGCAGGTGGCGTTGCCGTGGATGCCCATCTTCTCTTCCAGGCCGACGCACTTGACGCCCTGGTTACGCTCGCCGACCGAACCGTCGTCCTTGGGGAAGAACTTCGGCACGATGAAGAGCGAGATGCCCTTCACGCCGGCCGGCGCGCCCTCGATGCGGGCCAGCACCAGGTGGACGATGTTGTCCGACATGTCGTGCTCGCCGGCGCTGATCCAGATCTTCTGGCCGGTGATCTTGTAGCTGCCGTCGGCCTGCGGGACCGCCTTGGTGCGCAGCAGGCCCAGGTCCGTGCCGCAATGCGGCTCGGTCAGGTTCATGGTGCCGGTCCATTCGCCGGTCACCATCTTGGGCAGGTAGGTCTGCTTCTGCGCGTCGCTGCCGCCGGTGTGGATCGCGGAGTAAGCGCCGTGGGCCAGGCCCGGATACATCGAGAACGCCATGTTGGCCGAGCTCGACATCTCGCTGAAGGCCAGGTTGACGACGTGCGGCAGGCCTTGGCCGCCATAGGCCGGGTCCGAGCCCAGGCCGGTCCAGCCGCCTTCGCACAGCTGCTTGTAGGCGTCCTTGAAGCCCGGCGGCGTGGTGACGACGTTGGTGACCGGATCCAGCTTGCAGCCGTTCTTGTCGCCGACCGTGTTCAGCGGGGCCAGGACCTCGCCGGTGAACTGGGCGGCGGCCTCGAGGATCTGCTCGACCGTCTCGAACGGCGCGTCCGAGAAGCCGGGCAGGTCGCCGTGCTGATCGATGTTGAGCACGTCGCGCAGGATGAAGGCGTGATCGCGAACGGGCGGCTGATAGGTCATGAAGCGGTCCTGGCTAGGATCGGGAGGAAAAACGGATGTGCGGCCGCCATCGCCGGTGCGTCTTGCACGGAGATGGCGTCGCAGAAGGGTGTCTTACTTGCCCAACATCGCTTCGCCGTGACCGTCGAGGCGGGCGCGCAGCACCTGCTCGTAGTCGGCGGCGCGGGGCAGCAGGTCGGGGCGGATCTCGGTCAGGCGCTTTTCGAGGCGGTTACAGGCCTCGCGCAGCTCGATCAGGGCGTTGTCGATGTCGTCGCGCTGTTGCTCCAGCGCATTGGCGCGTTCGCGGAACTTCTTCAGCGAGCGGGCCATCTGCGCCGCGCCTTCGTCGTTCTCGTCATAGAGATCCAGCAGCTCGCGGATTTCCGACAGCGACAGGCCCACCCGCTTGCCGCGCAGGATCAGCTGCAGGCGGACGCGGTCCTTGTGGGAATAGACGCGGTTCAGCCCTTCGCGGGCCGGATTGAGCAGGCCCTTGTCCTCGTAGAAGCGCAGGGCGCGCGGGGTCGCCTTAAATTCGTTGCAGAGCTGGCGGATCGTGAAGGTCCGCTCGGGGCGTCGCAGGTCGGCCATGGATGGAAACCTCCCAATGAAGAGGGCCTGGCTACTGCGGCCGGGCCGCTTAGTTATCGTTGATCACCCTAAACCCGATCTCGGGCGGGCGTCAACGCTTACGTAAACGTCAACGTGAATTCGGCTGATAGGTTTACTTTCCTAGCCTGAAAGGCGTATTTTCCTGGGTGAAGGCCGCTCACAGAGGAGACGCCCATGGCGACCCTGTCTCACGGCGAAATATGGCGGGCCATCGACGCCCTGGCCGAGCGCTTCGACATGACGCCGTCGGCCATGGCGCGGATGGCGGGCCTGGATCCCACAAGCTTCAACCGCTAAAAACGCGGCTCCGAGCAAGCCGACGGCCGCGCGCGCTGGCCCTCGACCGAAAGCCTGGCCA
>JAEXJH010000163.1 GCA_023445955.1 Pseudomonadota bacterium | reverse complement strand
CCGGCGGCCGCTTTCGTCAGTCGTAGCTCGGCGTTCAGTGCTTGATCGCGTCGCCGATCTTGTCCTGCGCTTGGCCGACCTTGTTCTGCACGTCGCCCTTGGCCTTCTGGACGGCGCCTTCGGCTTCGAGACGTTCGTTGCCGGTGGCCTTGCCGACGCCTTCCTTGACGGCGCCTGCAGCCTTATCGATAGCGCCTTCGACACGATTGGTGCTCATGGCTCGCTCCTGTGTGTGGATGTTGAAGTCCCCACAAGAACGGGCCGTGCGCGGATCGCGTTCCGAAAAACTCGCTAGTGCGAAGCGCCCATCGCATTGGCCGATATCGCCGCCGCAGGGGTCGCGCCAGGGATGCTCGGCTCGGGCTTGGACAGCCGCGCCTGGGTGACCGGCGAGCCTGGAGCCTTGTCCAGCAGGGCCAGGGTCTCGCGGATGAACTTGGCGTGGGTGACGATGCCGATTTCCAGGCGCTCGCCCGACAGCTCGACCTGCTGGGTCAGGAGGCCGGCGACGAACTGGACCTCCTGGCTCTCGGCCGCGCCCGGCCGGCGGCGCGCGCCCTCGGCCATGAACACCGGGCCGCCCGAATTGCCGGGGAACACAGAGAAGTCCATCAGGAAGGTCGGGAAGTTGGCCGCCGGGGCCAGCGGATAGCTGGCGACACGGCCCGACCGCAGGATCGGGAAGCCGGCGGGATTGGCCGACAGGCCGCGCGGAAAGCCCAGCGCCATCATCTCGTCGCCCGGGCCCAGCGCGTACTTGTTGAAGGTGTCGTCCTGGGCCAGGTACTGGATCGGGATGGCCGCCTTGACGAACTCGGGCGGGGCCTCGACCACCATCACCGCGACATCGCGGGTCGGGTGCTTGACCCACAGCGGGTGGTCGCCGTCGCGGATCTTCAGGGTCTCGGGATCGAAGCGCCAGACGCCGTCGCCGCCTTCGATGCGATAGCCGATCTTGGCCGAGAACGACGGCATCTTGTCGAACACGTGGGCGGCCGTGACCAGGATGGTCCGCGGCTTGCCGTCCGGGGTCGGGTCGGAGATCAGAAAGCCGGTGCCGACCGTCCGCGTGCCGTCACCTAGCGGCTGCTCAAGCTGGACCGTCGCCTTGATCAGGTCGACGGATAGATCCCAGGCCATATCGCCCCCATAGTTACGCTTACTCGCCCGACCACAGAGTGAGTTTGACCACAGGATTCTTGCGCCGCAAGTTGTCGTTCTGCCGCAGTCGCGCGTTAGAGACCGATGGGGGAAATTCTAGCCATGAACCGGCGCCAGATGGTGACGAGCGCGGCCGCCGCGCTTACTTCATCCCCCACAGTCCTCCCTGGAATAGCTTTCGGATCCCCCATGTCCTCAGACGCCGCTCGCCTCACGCCGCCGGTCGCGCGAAAGATCCCCAAGACGATCGAGCAGCTGGGTCGCACCCGCGTCGACGACTATGCCTGGATGAAGGACGACAACTGGCAGAAGGTCCTGCGCGACCCGTCGCTGATCAAGGCCGACGTCAAGGCGCACCTGACCGAAGAGAACGCCTACACCAAGGCCATGCTCGCCTCGACCGAGGCGCTGCAGGGCAAAATGTTCGAGGAGATGAAGGGCCGCATCAAGGAGGACGACGCCAGCGTCCCCGCCAAGGACGGGCCTTTCGAGTACTACACCCGCTTCGAGAAGGGCGCGCAGCACCCGATCCACGCCCGCAAGCCGGTCGGCGGCGGGGCCGAGCAGATCCTGCTCGATGAAGAGGCAGAGTCGAAGGGCAAGGCCTTCTACCAGGTCGGGGCGGCCAGCCATTCGCCGGACCACAAGCTCTACGCCTTCGCCGTCGATGAGCAGGGCTCGGAGGTCTACCGCGTCCACGTGAAGGACCTGGCGACCGGCAAGGTGCTGGAAAGCCCGGTGGAGAGCACCACCGGCGACTTCTGCTTCTCGCCCGACAGCCAGTGGCTGTACTGGACGTTCCGAGACGACAACGGCCGTCCGGCCAAGATCTATCGTCGCCCGGCCAAGGGCGCGGCCGCCGACGACGTGCTGATCTATGACGAGCCCGACGAGGGTTTCTTCATCGGCGTCGGCGTCACGGCGTCGGAGAAGTATGTCGTCATCTCGTGCGGCAACCAGGAGACCAGCGAGGCGCTGATCATTCCGGCCGCGACGCCGACGGCGACGCCGGTCGTCTTCCATCCGCGCGAGGTGGGCGTCCGTTACGAGCCCGAGCACTGGAACGATCACTGGGTGATCCGCACCAACGCCGACGGCGCTGTGGACTGGAAGCTGGTCACCGCGCCCGAGACCGCCACCGGCAAGGCGCACTGGAAGGACTGGATCGCCCACCAGCCGGGTCGCCTGATCTCCGGAACCATGGCCTTCAAGGCCTGGTTCGTGCGGCTTGAGAAGGTCGACGCCCTGAACCAGGTGGTTGTGACGGCCGCCAATGGTGACCACCACACCATCGCCTTCGACGAGCAGGCCTACGCTCTGAGCCTCGAAGGCGGCTACGAGTACGACACCGACACCGTCCGCTTCGTCTACAACTCGATGACCACGCCCCGGCAGTGGTTCGACTACGACATGGCCTCGCGTCAGCGGACCCTGCGCAAGACGCAGGAGATCCCCTCGGGCCACGACCCGGCCCAGTACGAGACCCGCCGCCTGAACGCCAAGGCCAGCGACGGGACTGACGTGCCAGTGTTCATCCTGATGAAGAAGGGGACCAAGCTGGACGGCTCGGCCCCGCTGCTGCTGTACGGCTACGGCAGCTACGGCATCGCCATGGAGCCCAGCTTCTCGATCCGGAACCTGTCGCTGGTCGACCGCGGCTGGATCTGGGCCACGGCCTGTCCGCGTGGCGGTTCGGAGAAGGGTTGGGGCTGGTTCCTGGACGGCAAGAAGTTCAAGAAGAAGAACACCTTCACCGACTTCATCGCCTGCGCCGAGCACCTGCACGCGGCCGGCTACGGCAAGCCGGCCAACACAGTGGCCTATGGCGGCTCGGCCGGCGGCCTGCTGATGGGCGCCATCACCAACATGCGCCCGGACCTGTTCGCCGGCATCATCGCCGCGGTGCCGTTCGTCGACGTGGTCAACACCATGAGCGACACGTCCCTGCCCCTGACCCCGCCGGAATGGCCCGAATGGGGCAATCCGCTGGAGGACAAGGCCGCCTACGACTACATCGCCAGCTACTCGCCTTACGACAACGTGGCGGCCAAGGCCTATCCGGCCGTGCTGGCCACCGGCGGCCTCTCGGACCCGCGCGTCACCTACTGGGAGCCCGAGAAGTGGGTCGCCAAGCTGCGACCGGCCACGACCAGCGGCAATCCGGTGCTGCTGAAGATCAACATGGACGCCGGCCACGGCGGGGCTTCGGGGCGGTTCGATTTCCTGAAGGAGATCGCGCTGGACTACGCTTTCGCCGTCTGGGCGGTGGATAAGGGTTGGACCAAATAAGGACTCTCCTCCCCCTCTGGGGGAGGTGTCGGCAAAGC
>JAEXJH010000162.1 GCA_023445955.1 Pseudomonadota bacterium | reverse complement strand
CGTCTCGCCGATGACGATGCCGGTGCCGTGGTCGATGAACACGCCCTTGCCGATCTTGGCGGCCGGATTGATGTCGACCTGGAAGATCTCGCTGGCGCGGCTCTGCAGGTAGAAGGCCAGGGTCTCGCGGCCCTCGTTCCACAGCCAGTGCGACACGCGGTGGGTCTGCAGCGCCAGGAAGCCCTTGAAGAACAGGAACGGCTGGACATAGCCCTTGCAGGCCGGGTCGCGCTCGAACACGGCCTTCAGGTCGGCCTCGGCGGCCAGGACCAGGGACGGATCGCTCTCGAAGGCGTCGGCGGCGAACTCGCGCGCCGTCATCGCCCGCATCTCCTGGTCGCCCAGCTTGCGGGCCAGCTGGAAGGTCAGGGCGTCGGCCAGGTTGTCGTGGCTCAGGATCACCGCGTTCAGCAGCGACGCCAGCGCCGGCTCGTCCTTGGCCGCGTGTTCGGCCTGATTGCGCAGCGCGGCCCAGACGGAGATTTCCGTATCGGCGGTCACGACTTCCAAAGGCTTGGCCATCGGGCTCTCCCTTCCCAGCAGGCGGTACTTATAGAGCATCTTGATAAAAAATGCTCCTGCTCGGCGACGAACGCCGGCTACGTCAAGATGAGAGCGGCCAGAGCGGCCGGCAGTTCACCTCGGACCGCCATATGGTGCGTCCGAAGCAGTAACGCCACCGTAATTGCGTCGGGCATGTGGCCCGCGGTCGCCGCGTCCAGCGCCTCGCGGAACGGCACGCGGGCCACGGCCAAGTCCTCGGTCTCGTCCGGCTCGCCTGCGGTGGGGGTCAGGTCCATGGCCAGGAAGCCGTAGCAGATCTCGTCGGTGACCGAGTTGGAGAGCTCCATGCGCAGGATCTGGCGCCAGTCGGCCGCCTGCAAACCCACCTCCTCGGCCAGTTCGCGCTTGGCGCCGTCCAGCGGGTCTTCGTCCAGCGGCGCGCCGCCTTCGGGCAGCTCCCAGCTGTAGTTGGCGAGGGAGAAGCGGTTCTGGCCGACCAGAGTCACCGTGCCGTCCGCGTGCAGAGGAACGACGCCGATCGCCTGGTTCTTGAACCCGACCTTGCCGTACAGCGCCGGCCGGCCCGTGGGCGCGATGGCCTGGTATTCGGTCAGGGTGATCCAGGGGTTGTCGTACACGACTTGACTGGACGAGACGCCCCAGGGCTTTCCGTGCGGCTTCAGCCAGGCGGGCTTTTCGGACATCGACGGCTCGCGACTTGTGGTGGCCGCCCGGCGGCCATAGTTGATCGGGCTTACAACGCTTCGGAGAGATCGTCTTGGCAGCTTCCGTTCCGCCCGCCCCCGAATTTGCCGAAACGCTGCCGATCGAGGCCTCGCCCGAGGTCGTCGCCTTCCTGGCCAAGCGCCGCTCGGCCAGCGCCATGAGCCTGGCGGCGCCTGGTCCGGACGACGCCCAGCTCGCCGACATCCTGCGCATCGCCGCCCGCGTGCCCGACCACGGCAAGCTGGCCCCCTGGCGGTTCGTGATCCTGAAAGGCGCGGCCAAGGACGCCTTCGCCGAGCAGATCACCAAGCTGGCCGACAGCCAGGCCAACCCGGTCAAGGCCAACGCCGCCCTGCGCAAGCTGACCCGCCCGCCGGTCTGCGTCGCCGTGATCTCGCGGTTTATCCCGGGCGAGATCCCCGAGTGGGAGCAGCGCCAGAGCGCCTCGGCCGTCTGCCACCAGATGCTGCTGGCCGCCGCCGCCCTGGGCTGGGGCGCCAACTGGATCACCGACTGGTACAGCTACGACCCTCGCGCCACGGCCATCCTGGGCCTGGCCGAGGGCGAGCAGGTCGCCGGTTACCTCTACCTGGGCACGTCGACGGAAGCGCCGCAGGAGCGCGTGCGCCCCGACGTGGCGGCGATCACCACCGAATGGAGCCCGACCTAGGCGCGGGACGTTGATCTCCGCAACGAGGACATCCCATGGCCAAGCGTAAAGACCCCTGGACGAGCCTGGCCTTCGATTCCTGGTCTCTGGGGCTGGAAGCCTCGACCGTGATCGGCCTGCGCATGATGAAACTGGCGGCCGGCGGGGCTGCGGCTCAGGCCGAGGCCGAACTGATGGTCAGCGAGAAGGTGGCGGCGGGGATGACCCTGCCGATGCTGGCGATGACCGGGCAACTGGGCGCGACGGGTCCGGCGATCGCGGCAGGCTCGCTGGCGCATTTGCGCAAGAAGGTGCGGGCTAATCGGCGGCGGTTGGCCAAAGGCTGAAACCCTCTCTCTTAGAGGGAGGGATTTAAACCTCCACCGCCAACCCCAATCTTGCCTGCACCGCCTTCACGTAGGTCGGCCCTACCGGCACGGCGACGCCGTCCCGCAGCACCAGGGCGATCAACCCCTTCCCCAGCCTGTTCACCGCCTCGACCCGATCCGGGCTTACGAACGCCGAGCGATGCACGCGGATCATCTTGTTCGGGTCCAGCCCCTGCTCCAGCGCGCTCATGGTGATGCGATGGATGTGGCTGCGGGTGGCGGTGTGCAGCAGGACGTAGTCCTTGGCGGCCTCGATCCAGTCGATCTCGCTGACCGCCACGCGGACATGACCATGGCGAGTGGCGACCCAGATGCCGTCGAGGTCGTTCTCGCGCACCGGCGCGGCCTCATGCTGCTCGAAGGCCTTCTGCAGGGTGCGGCGACGCCGGGCCCGCTCGACGGCTTGGCGCAGGCGGTCGAAGCGCACGGGCTTGAGCAGGTAGTCGGCGGCCTCCACCGCGAAGGCGTCGGCGGCGTAGACCTCGAAGGCGGTGACGAAGACGATCTCGGGCCGCTGCTCGGCCGGCAGTTCGGACGCCAACGCCAGACCGCTTAGCTCGGGCATCTGGATGTCGAGCATGACGAGGTCGGGCGAGAGCTCGGCGATCGCCTGCGCCGCTTCGCGACCGTTGCGGGCCACCCCAACTAATTCGGTGTCGGGGATCTGGTCGAACAGGGCCGTCAGCCGCTCCAGGGCGGCGGGCTCGTCGTCGACCAATAGGACCTTGAGCCGCATCAGGC
>JAEXJH010000161.1 GCA_023445955.1 Pseudomonadota bacterium | reverse complement strand
AGCACGCCCGCCTGCCCGCCCTGTGGCAGCGCCTGAACGCCGCCGGCGCGCGCCGCCTGCAGCGCGACGTCGACCGCTTGGCCGGCCTGGAAAAGCTGCGCCAGTCGCTGAACCCCGAACGCCCGCTGGAGCTGGGCTTCGCCCTGGTCCGCAAGGGCGACGGCACGCTGGCCCGGTCGGCGGCGGACCTCGTTTCCGGCGAGCGCGTGAACCTGAAGTTCAAGAGCGGCGACCGTGACGCGGTGATCGACGGCGAAGGCGGCTTCGTTCCGCCGCTGGCGCCAGCAGCGCCGCCTGCGCCCAAGCCTCGCCCCAAGCCGGCCGCACCGCCGGTCGATCAGGGCGATCTGTTCTGAAGTCCCGTCCTGGCGTAGAGTAAGCTTATGAACGCTTTCGATCGTGATCTCGGCAAGTCCGACGGCCTGGCCGTCCTGCACTATGGCGACGGCGAATATGCCGTGCTCAGCCCTGGCCGCTTCGTGCTGTGCGCCATCACGAACAAGCAGATCCCCCTGGACGCCCTGCGCTACTGGAGCCCCGAGCACCAAGAAGCCTATGCCGGTCCCGCCGAGGCGCTGAAGCGTTGGCAAGGGGCCTGAGCCGCCGCGCGGTCCTCGCCGCGCTTCCGGCCTCCGCAGCTTTCGCAACCTCGACCCGCGCCGCCGCGCCGGGCCTGTCGCTGACGGGCAAGTTCGTACAGGGCGGCTACGCCGTCGGCCGCACCACGCCGCGCGCGCTGATCGATATCGATGGCCTGGTGCAGACCACAGCCTCGGCCAACGGCTGGTTCGTGATCGGCTTCGACCGCGACGCCCCGCCGGCCAGCAAGCTGACCGTCACCACCGCCGATGGATCGGCCACCGATGAGCGGACCATCGCGGTCGGCGATTTCGACATCCAGCGCATCGACGGCCTGCCGCCGGAACAGGTGACGCCCACCGACCCGGCCCTGCTGGCGCGCATCACCGCCGAGAACGTCCGCAAGGTCGCCGGCTTTGCGAGTCAGGCCGATCTCGAGGGCTTCCGCGACGGCTTCATACTTCCGGTTGTAGGCGCGCGCCGTTCGGCTCGCTTTGGCGGCCAGCGCATCCTCAACGGCGAGCCCAAGCGTCCCCATTATGGGGTTGACCTAGCCACGCCGGTGGGCACGCCCGTGCGCGCGCCGGCCGGTGGCCTGGTCTGCTTCGCCGAGACCGGATTGCATTATGAGGGCGGTCTCGTTCTGGTCGATCACGGCCAGGGGCTGGTCACCGCCTATCTGCACCTGTCGAAAATCCTTGTTCCGGCAGGCACTTACGTCAAGCAGGGCCAGCTGATCGCCGAGACCGGCAAGGAAGGCCGGGCCACCGGGCCGCACCTTTGCTGGCGCATGAAGTGGCGCGGACGCAACCTGGATCCGTCCCTGATGGTCGGCGCTGGACCGTTCCGGGGCTGAATTTCTGCCCTTTCGCCCCTGGCGCGAATTTCAAACGTTATGTAGCAATGCCGCCATACGGGACATGGGGACGCAGGGGGAGCGACTTCGGGGGCCCGTCTTCCCGCATGGTCCTTGAGGAGGCGGCGCCTGCATGTCGGCGGCCCTGGAAAAGCTGCGCTTTTTGCTGGTGGACGATAACCAGCATATCCGCTCGATCGTCTCGGCGATCCTCAAGGGCGTAGGCGTTCGACACATTCGCGAGGCCATGGACGGGGCCGAAGGCCTGCAGATCCTGCGCGACTGGCAGACCGACATCGCCATCGTCGACTTCAAGATGAGCCCGCTGGACGGGGTGCAGTTCACCCAGCTGGTCCGCAACTCGCCCGACAGCGTCGACCCGTTCCTGCCGATCATCATGCTGACGGGTTTCGCCGAGCGTCACCGCGTGTTCGAGGCCCGCGACGCGGGCGTGACCGAGGTCGTGGTCAAGCCGGTGACGGCCCGCTCGCTGCTGGATCGGATCAACACGGTGATCTTCCACCAGCGGCCGTTCATTCGCTCGGAGGACTATTTCGGCCCCTGCCGCCGTCGCCGGGTCGATCCGCACTATACCGGCCCCTTCCGCCGCTCGGGCGAGAAGGACGCCGTCTCCGGCACGCTGGAGATCTAGGCGTCCGCGGCGCGCTCGCGTTCGCGCTCGGCCAGTTCCGCATAGACCTCGTTCGGCCAACGACGGTGGACCCAGAACCACTCCGCCGGCCGCTCGCGGATGCGATCTTCCATGAAGGCGTTGATCATCCGCACCCCGGCCTCGATGTCGGCCGTGCGGTCGCCCGTGCTGGGCGGAACGATCGGCTCGTGCACCACCGCCCGGAAATAGGCCCCCTTCACCCGCTGCACCGACATGGTCTGCAGCACCGTGCCAAAACGGATCGCCATCCGCGTCGGGGCGGGCGCGGTGCGGGCGTCGTGGCCGAAGAACGGGGCCGCCACGCCGCTGTTGAACTTCTGATCGTTCATCAGCGCGACCGACCGGCCCTCCATCATCCCCTTCAGCAATTCACGCGATCCGTCGCCGCCCTTGGGCGCGAACAGGCGCACGCCATAGCGGAACCGGCTGTCGCGAATGCGCTTGTCGACATAGGGATTGTTGGCCGCGCGATAGGTCATCTCGCAGATCACGCCGCTATCGACGATGGCCGCCGGCATGACCTCCCAGTTGGACAGGTGGCCCGAGACGAACACCACCGGGACCTTGCTGTTGGCGATCTCGACCAGGCGCTCGGCATTGACCACCTCGACCCGGCCGGTCGACGGCAAGATCTTGTCCATCAACGGAAATTCGGCGAACGAGCGTCCAAGGCCCTCCCACTGCTCGTCCAGGATCCTGGCGTGCCAGGCGGCGTCCTTTTCCGGGAAGGCCAGCTTCAGGTTGCGGGTCGCGACCTTGTGCGCGCCGCTCATCGGTCCGAACGTACGGCCCAACCAGCCGCCGAAGTCCGAGGCGCGATCCACGCCCATCAGGCGCACCGCGCCGATAAAGAGGTCGAAGCCCAGGGCCTCCAACCGCCACAGAAGGTCCTGCACCCAGGGCTGACGCTTATCCGACATGAGCCCTTAGTAGGCTTGCGGACACGTCCCGCGCAACGTCGCTTCGCCCGGCACGCGACTTGCGGCTGTCAGCCCAGACCGTTCCGTTTCGGGACGGGTCGAGAAAAGCTAGGGGGCACGGCTTCCATGGGTAACGACATCGATACGCATCTGGGCAAGCGTCTGCGTCGCCGCCGTCGTCTGCTGGGCTTGACCCAGCAACAACTGGCGGGCGCCGTTGGCGTGCGGTTCCAGCAGATTCAAAAGTACGAGTGCGGCGCCAACCGCATCTCTGCCGCGCGTCTGTGGCAGCTGTCCGAGGCCCTGGAAGTGCCGGTCGGCTACTTCTACGACGGCCTGTCGGACGTTCGCCGCGAACAGACCGGCGAGTCGGCCGAGGGCGGCGAAATGTTCGCGCGCAAGGAGACGCTGGATCTGATCCGCGCGTACTACCTGCTGGGCGAGCGTCCGCGCCGTCGCCTGCTGGACCTGGCCAAGTCGCTGAACGGCGGCGGTCCCGAGCACGCCGACGCGTAAGATCGGTTGTGGCGTACGTGCGGCGGGGGCGTTAAACCCCGCCCATGACGCTTTCCGCTGATACGCTCGCGGCGCTCGACGCCTTCATCATCGATCTGAACCGCGCGTCCGCGGGGGTGATCCTGCCGTTGTTCCGGGCCGACCATGGGCTCGAGGACAAGGGGGCCGGCAAGAACCTCCCGCGTGACAGTCACGCCGCATTCGATCCGGTGACTGAAGCCGACCGTGGCGCCGAGGCGGCGATCCGCAAGCTGATCAGCGAACGCTATCCCGAGCACGGCGTGATCGGCGAGGAATATGGCGAGGATCGCCCGGACGCCGAGTTCGTCTGGGTGCTGGACCCGATCGACGGCACGCGCGCCTTCATTGCCGGCCTGCCGCTGTGGACCACCCTGATCGGGCTGCGCCATCAAGGCCGCCCCGTGCTGGGCGCGATCGGCCAGCCCTATGTCGGCGAGCTGTTCATCGGCCACGCCGGCGGCTCGCGCCTGATGTCGCGCGGCCAGAGCACGCCGATCAAGGTCCGCGAATGCGCCGACCTGACCGACGCCGTCATCGCCACCACCGATCCCGACGCCTGTTTCGACGGCGCCGAGCGCGGCGCCTGGCTGCAGGTGCGCGCGGCCGCCAAGCTGGCCCGCCTGGGCTGCGACGCCTATGCCTACGCCATGGTCGCCATGGGCAAGATGGACATGGTCATCGAGGCCGGCCTGAAGTCCTGGGACATCGAAGCCGCCATCCCGCTGATCGAAGGCGCCGGCGGCCTGGTCACCAACTGGCGTGGCGAGCCCGTCGGCCCGAACGGCGGCCAGATGGTCATCTCCGGCGATCGCCGTCCGCTGGACGAGGCGCTGGTCAGTCTGAAGCGTTCAGCGAAGTAAGCGGCTCGCGCGGCGCGACGGGATCGACGGTCTCGTCGAAGGCTTGCCAGAAGATCGCGCGGCGGGCGTCGGTCTCGATCAGGATCTCGTGGAACGCGCCCGGGACCTCGACATAGCGGCCCTTGGGGATGCGGCCCGCGATCGATTCCGCGTCGGCGCTCAGGACGCGGTTGTCGAGCTCGGCCCCGACGATCGTCACGGGCGTGGCGATAGCCTCCACGCCCTTGCTGGTCCGCAACCAGGCGCAGGCCGAGATGGCGAAGTCAGCCCAGCCCCAGGTCATGCCGCCTAGAGCGATCTCGGGATCGGCGCGCAGCTGGGCCTGGTAGCGGTCGTAGCGCGTCTCGTCGTGGGTCAGGCCATCGCCCTGGAAGGTCTGGGTCAGCGGGTCGTAGGCGGCCGACACATAGTCGCCGGCCCGGCCGACGCGCGACATGGTCCAGGCCAGGGGCTTGGCCAGCCACGGCGGCACCCCGGCGGTGTTCAGGCCCAGCATCGGCGCGGACAGGACGGTGGCGGCAAAGCGCGTCTCACCGTGGGCCAGGGCCAGCATGGTCAGGCAGCCCCCCATCGAATGGCTGACCGCGATCCACGGCTTGGGCATGCGCGCCTCGAACGTATCAAGCAGCGCCTTGTAGTCGGAAATGAAGGTCTTGAAGCCCAGGGCGTGGCCCTTGAGGCGGTCCGGCAGGCCGCGGGCCGACAGCCCCTGCCCTCGCCAGTCGTGCAGCAGCACGGCGAAGCCGCGGCTGATGAGGTCTTCGACGACCTCGAAATACTTCTCGATCGGCTCGCTGCGTCCGGGGCTGAGCACCACCGAACCCCGCGCGGGGCCTTGCGGGAAAAAGGTCGCGGGGCGGGGGGGGGCCCCCACCCC
>JAEXJH010000160.1 GCA_023445955.1 Pseudomonadota bacterium | reverse complement strand
TCGGCGGCGGCAACAGCGGCGCACAGATCCTGGCCGAGGTTTCCAAAGTGGCGCGGACGACTTGGGTGACGCCGCAGCCGCCGATCTTCCTGCCTGACGACGTCGATGGCCGGGTCCTGTTCGAGCGCGCCACCGTGCGCTGGAAGGCGCAGCAAGGAACAGGCCCGGCAGGCCCGCCGCCCGGCGGCCTGGGCGACATCGTCATGATCCCGGAGGTTCAAGCGGCGCGCTCACGCGGCGCGCTGGGCGCCGTCCGTCCCTTCACGAGATTCACGGCAAAGGGGGTCGCCTGGGAAGACGGGACCGAGACACCTGTCGACACGGTGATCTGGTGCACCGGCTTTAGGCCAGCCTTGGACCATCTAAAGTCGCTTGGCGTTGTCAACGCCGAAGGCAAGGTCGATGTCGATGGAACACGATCAACCCTTGAGCCCCGGCTCTGGCTGGTCGGATATGGCGAGTGGACGGGCTTCGCCTCCGCGACGCTGGTGGGCGCCATGCGCGGCGCGCGGCTGACCGCGCAAGAGATCGGTGAAGTGTTGGCGGCGGGTCAGTCATCCTAAGTCCTTCGCGACCGACCGCAGAAAGTCGATTGTCTTGCCGACCCAAGACGCCCGACCGTGACGGGAGGCGCAAGCCGCCGCGACGCACTGGATCGCGCAGAGATCTCGCCGAAGAGATTGGACATCGGTTACGGCGGGGCGCACGGTGCCCTATCGCTGGCAAGGTTCTCTGGACACGCCACGGCTGAGAGCGAGGGCCTTGCGCCCTTAGCTCCCGTCTTTGCCGACGCGGGAGCTTATCATGTCGTCTTACACGATCTTTCCATTCAAGGCTTCCGGCGTAGCGCCCGTCTTTTTCGCGATCGAACGCGAGGGCGACGCCGCGGCGTCGTTGGAGGCGTTGCGATTGCTGCGCGAACATCCAAGCGCCGATCGCGTCTCCGTCTGGCGTGATGAGCAACTCGTCTTTAGCGGTCTTTCGACAGACTGCTCGGCATGGCTCGCCGCCGCGCCCGATCGCTTGGCAAATTGCCCGGCGCTCAATAACCCCGAAGAAGCCTGCCCCCTCGATTGCGCGCGGCTAGACATAGGCACGGCCTGAAACCCGGCGGATCGGAAACGCGCCAGACCATGATGGACTCCGCGTCGCCTCGCGGGCTGCTGCGCGCGCTCATCTTCGACGTCGATGGCGTTTTGCTGGACTCGCCCCATGAGCTGGCTTGGCGCGCCGCGTTGATCGATCAGGACGCCAAGGCGCGTTTCACGACGGCGTTCTATCAGGCCAACGTCGCGGGAAGGTCTCGCCTCGACGGCGCGCGCGCAACCCTGCAAGCGCTCGGCGCCGCGCATTCAAATGACGACGTGATCGTCTATGCGCAAGCCAAGCAAAGGGAACTGGAAGTGCTGATCCGCGAGGGCGGGGTCCAAGCCTTTCCAGATGCCCTTCGCTTCGTGGGCGCGAGCTTGGCGCTGGGCCTTCCGCTCGCTGTCGCTTCGGCCTCGAAGAACGCCGACGCCATGTTGTCGGCGGTTGCTGGAACCCATGGCGGGAGCCTCGCCTCGGCGTTCAGCGTCAAGGTCTGCGGCCGTGACTTGAGACACGGTAAGCCAGACCCCGAGATCTTCCGCATCGCGGCCAACGAACTAGACGTCGCATACGACCAATGTCTGGTGATCGAGGACGCCACGGCCGGGATTATCGCCGCCCGAGCGGCCGGCATGATGGCGCTGGGCCTGGCGCGACGAAATGACGACGGGGCGCTGCGCGCGGCAGGCGCCGATCTGGTGGTCACAAGTCTTGATGACATTGACCTTGCCGCCCTCCGGCAAGGCCGACTTCGGTCGCGCCTTCCCGTATCGGATCTGCCCGTATGAACGACCTTTTCGAGCCGACCGCCGATCCCGCGTGGCGCCTGACCGAAGCGGGGTACGACCCCCTTCGCCAAAGTAGCCGCGAGACGCGCCTGGCGATCTCCAACGGCTTCCTGGGCGTGCGCGGCGTGTGCGCCTTGACGCGCGGCGAGGACCGCACCGCGCCGGGCCACACCTCTGTCGCGGGCCTGTTCGACACAGCATCCCCGCCCTGCTCCGTATCGGCGCGCGCCCCAGGTCCTGATTGGCTGCGCCTCCGACTGGCGACATCGTCCGGTCCGATCGCCCATGATCCCGATGAGGTTTCGGATCATCACATGACCCTGGACATGAAGCGGGGCCTTGTTCTGACCGAGTGCCAGCACGCGGAGGCCGAAAACCTTCGCCTGCGCATCCGATCGCTGCGCCTGGTGTCATTGAGCCAGCGTCGGATCGGGCTGCAGACCCTGAGGCTGCTGATCGACGGCGGCGTGACGGACATGGTGCTTGAGGCCACGTTTGAAGGCCTCGATCTGGGATTGATCTCCACAGAAAGGCAACAAGACCTGGGCGTCTGGCGCACACGGCACTCCAACAAAAGCCTGGCGGTCGCCACCCGCGCGTCGCTGACCATCGACGGGTCCGAGATTGAAGGGCAAGCGCTGGATCCCTTTCACTGGCGCTGGATTTGGAAGACCCATCCGGGGCAATGCATCGACTTCACCCGCATCGTCGCCTTCGCCTGCGCCTGCGCCGACGCCGCTGGCAGCGCCCTTGGTCAAGGCGCGCAATCGGATCTAGCGGCGGCCTGGCGGGACGGCCCGACGCAACTGGTGACCGCCCATGCCGGGACCTGGGCGCAACGCTGGGCGGCGAGTGACGTACAGGTCGAAGGCGATCCAGACGCTCAAAAGGCCCTGAGGTTCGCGCTCTATCACCTCAATGGCGCGGTCAATCCGGACGACGAACACGTGTCGATCGGCGCTCGCGCCCTGACCGGCGACGACTACCTGGGTCACACGTTCTGGGACACCGAGATTTTCCTGCTGCCCTTCTACACCTTCACCTGGCCGCAGGCGGCCGAAGCCCTTCTGATGTATCGCTTCCATACGCTGGACGCGGCGCGCGGCAAGGCCGCCGCCATGGGCTGGCGCGGCGCGCTCTATGCTTGGGAGTCGGCCGACACGGGCGAGGAAGCCACCCCCGAGCAACTGGTCGGTCCCGATCGGCGCGTGGTCGATATTCTGACCGGCCAGCAGGAGCAACATATCAGCGCCGACGTCGCCTATGCGGTCTGGCAATACTGGCAAGCGACGGGCGACGCGGTGTTCCTGTGCGACGCTGGGGCGGAAATCCTGCTGGAGACGGGGCGCTTCTGGGCCAGCCGGGCAACACTCGGCGCCGACGGCCTCCATCACATCCGTGAAGTCATCGGGCCCGACGAATATCACGAGGGTATCGATGACAACGCCTTCACCAATCACATGGCGCGCTGGAACATCCGCCGCGCGGTTGAGGTCTCGGCCCTGCTGGCGGCGCGATGGCCGGCGGTCTGGGCACGGCTCTCGGCTAGACTGGACCTGACGACGGCCGAGTTGGCGGCCTGGGCCCGGGTGGCTGACACCATGGCCACCGGCCTGGATGGGACAACCGGCCTGATCGCCCAGTTCGACGGCTTCCTGCATCTGGAGGATATCGATCTTGCCGCCTATGCGGGGCGGTCTGTGCCGATGGACGTCGTGCTGGGCCGGGCGCGCACCGCCGCATCCCAGGTCATAAAGCAGGCCGATGTCGTGGCGCTGCTGGCCCTACTGCCGGAGACTTTTTCGCGAGAGGCCGTCCAGACCAACTTCTCCTATTATGAGCCGCGTTGCGGTCACGGCAGCTCGCTCAGCCGCGCCCTGCACGGGGTGGTGGCGGCGCGGCTGGGGCAGGCCGACAAGGCCCTGGCCTATCTGCGCCAGTCTTCCGCCATCGACCTGGCCGACACCCACGTGGCCATCGCCGGCGGCATTCACATCGCCGCGCAGGGCGGCGTATGGATGATCGCGGTCCTGGGTCTGGCGGGCCTGAGCCTGCGCGACGACGGCCTATCGTTCGAACCCCGCCTGCCCGCAGCATGGCGCAGCCTGACCTTTCCGATTCAATGGCGCGGCCGCCAGATCAGGATCGTAATCGACAGGTCTCTGCGTCGGCTCGAGGCGACGCTGGAGACCGGGGCGCCCATGGCTGTTTGGCTCGAAGGAGCTCGCTATGAGCTTGATGCAGCTGGACCCTTGCTAGTCAATCTCGCCGCGGAGACCTTCGATCCCCGACAAGCCGCTTGAGGCGTCAGCCGCCTGGTGTCGTCGAGCTGATGACACCATCGCAACTCAGGAGGCCCGTGATTACCGTCGCCGACCTCGACCCAACCTCACCGCCCAATTCGCCTGACAGCCCTGTGGCGGGCGAGCGTCTTTCCGTCATGCTGATCCGCCTCTCTCTCGCGGGGCGCGAGCGCCTGTCGATCGCCGACTTGATGGACGGTTTGGGCGAGCGATCCTTCGGCAGCGTGCTGCTGACCCTGGCCCTGCCCGCGACCCTATTGCCGCCGCTGGCCTCGGCGGTGCTCGGCGCGCCGCTGCTGCTGATCTCGACCCAGTTGCTGGTCCGGCGCGCACGCCCTTGGCTGCCCAAGGGCCTGAGCCGCCTGAGCCTTGGGCGGGCGCGCGCCACCATCGTCCTTGGCCGGGCCGCCAGAACGGTGGAGCGTCTGGAGACCGCCTCGCGTCCACGGTTAGACGCCTTGCTCCATCCTTGGCACGCACGGCTGGTCGCCGTGGGCTGCATGGGCCTGTCGATGGTTCTCATGCTTCCGACGCCCATCGCCCATACGGCGGCGGGCCTGGGGATCGGCGCCTTCGCCGCAGGGCTCATTCAGCGCGACGGCCTGGCCCTGCTGGCGGGCTGGTTGCTAACGATCGCCTGCGGCCTCATCCTTGCCCTCATGGTGGGTGGCGCGGTGATCGGCTGGCGACACTTGGTTTAGGCGCGATCTGCCATCCCCCCGGCGCTAGACGACCGCGCCGAAGAGCCGGCCTATCCCCGCCGTGAGCGCCATCGCCGCGGCCCCCCAGAACGTCACCCGCACCACCGATCGCCAGACGCCAGCGCCGCCAGCCCCCGCGCCAACGGCTCCGAGCACGGCCAGGCACGACAACGCGGTCAGCGCGACGCCTATGGTCAGCCAGGCGGCGGGAACCAGAAGCACGATCGCCAGCGGCAAGGCCGCCCCCACCGTGAACGTCGCCGCCGAGGTCAGGGCGGCCTGGATCGGGCGGGCCGTCGTGTGGGCGGAAATCCCCAGCTCGTCGCGGGCATGGGCGCCGATCGCGTCCTTGGCCATCAACTGCTCGGCGACCTGTCGCGCCACGTCTGACGCGACACCTCGGGCCACATAGAGCCCGGCCAGTTCGTCCAGCTCGGCGGCCGGATCGGCGGCCAGCTCGGCGCGTTCGCGCGCCAGGTCGGCCTTTTCGGTGTCGGACTGGGACGAGACCGAGACATATTCGCCGGCTGCCATCGACATCGCGCCCGCCACCAAGCCGGCGGCCCCGGCCAACAGGATCGCGCCCTTGTCAGGATTGGCGGCGGCCACGCCGACGATGAGGCTGGCGGTCGAGACGATGCCGTCATTGGCGCCGAGAACCGCGGCGCGCAGCCAGCCGATCCGGGCCACCAGATGTCGTTCGCTGTGCAGGCGGCTCATGAGGGTCGTCCTTCGAAGGGGGTAAGATCGCGAGGCCAACGCGCCGGGGTCGCGCCAAGATCAGCGTCGGCAAAGACACAGGTGAAGAGCGCGCCGCCGCCGTCGGCGTTCTGGGCGGTGACGACGCCGCCGTGGGCCTCGACAAGACTGCGAACGATGCCAAGCCCCAGTCCCGCCCCGCCCTCGGCGGCCCGGGACTTTCGCCAGAAGCGATCGAAAATCCTGTCGATGTCCTCACGCGCAAGGCCGGGGCCATGATCGCGGACGGACAGGCGCGCCCCAGGACCGACGGTGACCTCGATCGGCCCCTCGGGATTGGCGTGACGGATCGCGTTCTCGATCAGGTTCCGCAGGGCTCTGGCTAAGGCCTCGGGATGGCCACGCAGCCGAGCGCTCCCAAGATCGATCAGGCGAACATCGTGGCCGGCCGCGAACGCGTGGGGCGCGATCTGTCCAACGACCTGCGCCGCTAGGGCGGCCAGGTCGATGTCCTGCGCGTCGGTCAGTTCCAGGGCGTCGGCCTGGGCCAAGTCGAGCATCTGGTTGACCAGGCGGGTCATCGATTCCACCTCCTGGGCCAGACGGCCCTTCCCCGGACTATCGGGCAGGCCTTCGATCCGAAGGCGCAGAACCGAAAGCGGCGTGCGCAGTTCGTGGGCCGCATCGGCGGTAAAACCCTTGAGCAGCCCCATCGCCTGTTGCAAACGATCCAGCGCTCGATTGACCGCGCCGACCAGGGCGGCGACCTCCCGCGAGGCGTCCGGCTCCGACAGCCTGGCGTCCATGCGGCCGGGATCCAGGGCGTCGACCTGACGAGCCGCCAGCGACAGCGGCTTGAGCAGGCGGCCGACGACCTGGACGTTGAACAGCAGCAAGAGCAGCGTCAGCGGAATGAGCGGCAGGGCGACATGCTCGACCAGTTCCTGGCCGATCACCGGCCAGTAGAGCCGATTTCCACGAGCCTGCGCGGTGATCGCGATCCAGCGGGGCCCAGCCTGGCCCTCAAACCGCTGAACCCCAAAAATTCGCGTGCCTTGAGAATTGGCCTCGCGCTGGGTCCAGTCCAGCATGCCCGCCGACGGCGCCTTTGAGGCGCCAGCCAGATCCCCGACCTTGCCGATCAGGCGTTGCCCGCCGTCAAACACCTCGACCCGCCAGGCGCTCACCCCAGCGGGCTTTGCCAGCCTGTCCAAGGCGGCCGACACCTCCTGCGATTTAGGTTCGCCGGCCAGCAGGCGATCGGCGCGTTGCGCCTGTTGAGCGATGAAGTCCTCGGCCAGCGCCTGCTCGTCATTGGCGTACATCGGCACGACGATCGCCACATCGAGCAGGGCGAAGACCAGGGCCAACAGGGTCAGCCGAAGGGCGATCTGTGTGAACAGACTTTGTCGGCGCGGCGCGCCGGGTGTGGCCTCAGCCATGCGCGGAAGCCGCGTGCGTTGACGCCAGCAGGACGTAGCCGACACCGTGGGCGGTTCGCAGAATGACGTCGGCCCCGGCGCTGGCGAGGCGCTTGCGCAGGCGCGAGACGGCGACCTCAAGAGCGTTGGGCGTCACTTCCGCATCCATGGCGTAAAGCTGGTCTTCCAGGCTGGCCTTGGGGACGACCTGACCCGCACGCCGCAAGAGGTGTTCAAGCAAGGCAAGCTCCCGAGGGGTGATGGCGACGCTGACGCCAGCGACCTGAAGGCTCCGGCCGGCGGTGTCCAAGGCGACATTGCCCGCACTCAGGACGACGCCCAGGCAGGCGTCGGGCCGTCGCAGGAGTGCCCGGCAACGCGCCGCCAGCTCGGCGATGTCGAAGGGCTTGACCAGATAGTCGTCGGCGCCGACGTCGAGCCCGGCGATCTTGTCGCCCAGGCCGCCACGCGCGGTCAGGATCAGGATCGGCACGACATCTCGATCACGGCGCAGGCGCCGGACCAAATCCAAGCCATCACCGTCCGGCAGGCCCAAGTCCAGCAGGATCAGGTCATAGGCCGCCAGTCCCCGCGCCTCCAGGCCCTCTTCCAGCGTCTCGCGCCAGTCGATGACGAAGCCCTCTCGCTCAAGCCCTTCGACGATCAACTCGCCCAGGCGCGCATTGTCCTCAATCAGCAGCAGGCGCATGGCAGACGTCGCTTCCCTTCGGCGCGCGCTTGAAACCGTTGATCATCGACAGGACCAGGTTCTCGCGGTGACGCCAGCTTTCGACAAGCGCCGCCAGAACGTGGACGATCGCCATGATCAAGATCACATTGGCCGCGCCTTCATGCAGGGTTTCAAGCCACCGCTCGCCCCAGAAGGCGTCCAGCCCCATCATCCAGCCCGTGACGCCGCACGTCATGACCAGGCCCATCAAGGCCAGCATCATCACCGCGCCTGCCGGATTGTGCCCGACATAGCGTGGCTCCCGGCCTCGCGACAGGGCGACCAGATAGGCCAGCAGGCGGCGCGGACCGGGCGCGAAGTCGGCGAAGCGGGCATGGCGCGTACCGATGAAGCCCCAGACCAGGCGGATCACGACGGCGGCCAGCACGACATAGCCGACATAACGGTGGACCGTCTTGACCTCCCGCAGGACGGTCAGGTTGGCGATGCAGCCGAGAGCCAGCGTCCAATGGAAGAGGCGCACGAGTGGATCCCATACCTTGACGCGCGCCGGGGGCGGCGGCGCCAAGGCGTTGGAGATCGGAACGGCGTCGCCCGAGGTTTGAGGCGACATCGGCGTCTAGTCCTCGTTGTCCTGGACGATCGCGCCGGAGACCGGGTTGAAATAGACCTCGGCCTTCTTGCCGGCCTTGTTCGTCCCATAGATCTCGTAGCAGCTGCCGCTGACCTGGAAGGTCTTGATCTTGGTGTAGCCCAGAGCGGCGATCTTGGCCTTCATCTGGGCCTCGGTCAGCCACTTGGCCTTGGGCTCGGTCGTGCATTTGGGGCCGGCGACGGCGGCGCCGGCGATGGACAGGGTGGCGGCGGCGATGGTCGCCGAGATCAAGAATTTGCGCATGGACTTTCTCCGTTGAAATCCGGAGCGGGCGCTCCTTGATCGCCCAGTCTCTTATAAA
>JAEXJH010000159.1 GCA_023445955.1 Pseudomonadota bacterium | reverse complement strand
CCCGCGCCTAGGGGGGGGGGTGACGCAAGGACTAGTGACGGAACGTCAGGCCCACGCCCATGAAGCGCGGGCGGCCGGCGATGAAGGTGGGGATGCCGAAGCTGTCGCCCGTGTTGCCGGCGTCCTTCAGGTACTTCTTGTCGGCCAGGTTCTCGACGAAGGCCTCGACCTTCCAGCGATCGTCCACGGCGCCGAAGCCGACGCGGACGTTCAGCAGGCCGTAGGACTTCTGGAACTCGTCGACCTGGGTGTCGGGGAACAGGCCCGCCGACTGCAGGTCCGAGCGGTCGTTGTCGTCGTCGAAGAACATCTTCGAGCGCCAGGTGTAGGTCGGCGCGAAGGTCAGCTTGCCGCCCAGGCCTTCACGGCTGAACAGGGCGCCGACCGAGACCGCGTGATCGGGCGACAGGCGGAACTGATTGCCCTTGCGCAGGCCGGTCTCAAGACGGGCGTGGTTGTAGCCGTAGGTGCCGAACAGGGTCCAGAAGTCGCCGGCCTGCACGCGGGCCTCGCCCTCGAAGCCGTAGGCCTTGGCCTTGCCGGCGTTCAGGGTCACGACCTGCGCGCCCTGGCGGAAGCTGGTGGCGAAGTTGTCGTAGTCGTAGTGGAACACCGAGCCCGACAGGAACACGCGGCCGCCGGCCAGCTTGGCCTTGGCGCCGCCTTCGACGCTGTTGACCTGTTCGGAGTCGACGACGTTGAAGCGCGCCGGACCCAGCGGCGCAGCCGGGGCGCTGGTCGAGATCACGTCCGGGCGACGGCCGCGGGCGTACGAGGCGTAGAAGCTGAGATCGTCCGAGGCGGCGTAGCGGCCGACCAGGCGCCAGGTCAGGCCGCTGTCGCTGATCTTCTTGCTGAAGCGGTCGCCGTTGTTGGTGGTCGGCTGGGCGATCAGGCCGACCATCGGCAGGGCGGGGTTGTTCACCGCGTTCGGCTGGGCGGCCAGGAACAGGTTGGTCGGAGTCGGCGCGGCCAGCAGGATGCCCAGGATCGAACGACCGTTGTCGACGCTCGAGGCGTAGGCGGCCTCGCGGTCTTCGCTGGTGTAGCGGATGCCGGCCGTGATCTCGAACTTGTCGGTGAGCTTGAACGTGCCGTCGGCATAGACGTCGTAGGCGGTGTTCTCGCTGTAGTTGGCGAAGGTTTCGCGGTGGATCGGCTTCAGGTTCGAGACGATGCCCGGCGCGATGGCGGCCGGGATGCCGAAGCCCAGCTGCAGCACTTGCGCCAGATAGGCCGGGTTGGTCAGCACGGCCAGCGGCTGCGGGTTCGGGCGGCTGATGCCCAGCGGCGTGTTACCGGCCAGCAGCGCGAGCACCAGGCGCTCGTCGAACTGGCCCGGGATGCGCCACGAGCCGGTCTCGTGGAAGTAGTTGGCGCCAACGAAGCCCTGGAAGCGGCCGCCGTTGTCATAACGCAGGCGCAGTTCCTGGCTCTGCTGACGGCCCTTGGCGTCCTCGGCGAAGGTCAGGATCGGCAGGCTGGAGCCGTCCGGATCGAACACTTCGGTCGAGTGGAAGGCGCGCGTGGCGGTGATCGACGACAGGGTCAGGCTGTCGGTCAGCTTGTACTCGGCGAGAGCCGTCAGGCCGTAGACCTTGCGGTCCAGGCCCAGCGGTTTGCCGCCTTCGAAGCCCGCGCCCGGCGACAGGGTCGCGGCCGAGGCCACGCCCGTATTGCCCAGCACCGCGCCGGTGACCGGGTTGGTCGGGTTGAAGGTGTGGC
Source organism: Pseudomonadota bacterium (assembly GCA_023445955.1). Classification (GTDB taxonomy): domain Bacteria; phylum Pseudomonadota; class Alphaproteobacteria; order Caulobacterales; family Caulobacteraceae; genus Caulobacter. The sequence goes on along the minus strand of JAEXJH010000159.1, from coordinate 4,715 downwards.
TCTTGAACGAGGTGCCGGTGGTGTCGTCGACCTGGTAGTTGCCGATCAGGTCGAACGACAGCTTGCCGGGCTCGAAGTGGACGGCCGCGCGAACGGCCTGGGTGTCGGTCGAGTTGAAGGCGTCGCCGCCGGCCGCGTCATCGACATAGCCGTCGGTCTTGCGGGTGCGGGCGGCCAGGCGAACGGCCGCGCCATTGCCCAGCGCGGCATTGACCATGCCTTCGCCGACGACGTAGCCGCCCGTGCCGCCCTCGGCCTTCAGCGACCAGTCGTTGCGGACCGGGTTGGCCTTGTTTTGCACCAGGTTCACCGCGCCGATCAGGGCGCCGCGGCCAAACAGGGTCGACTGCGGACCCTTGGCGACTTCGACGCGCTCCATGTCGAACAGCTCGACATACGAGCCGCGCGAGCGCGAGATCGACACGCCGTCCTGATAGATCGACACGCGGGCTTCGTCGGCCGACGAGCCGGAGTCCGAGGTGATGCCGCGCATCACGAAGCCCGAATTGTTGTTCGACTGGTTCTGGACCAGGAAGCCGGGCGTGAAGGCCGACAGCTCTTCGAACGACTTGACGCCGATGGCTTCCAGGAACTTGCCCGAATAGGCCGTGACGGCGATGGGGACCTCGACCGGATCCTGGGCGCGCTTCTGGGCGGTGATGACCAGTTCGTCCAGCTGAGCGATCGGTTCGGCGGTCGCGGGCTTGTCGTCTTCAGCCATGGCCGGAGCGGCGACGGCCAAGGCCAGAAGGCTGGCGGTCAACAGCGTGGTGGTGCGGAAAGCGCGCATCGATTATCCCCTCGGTGCAATACTGAACTGGGCCGTAGGCATGAGCCGTGTCGGCGGCGCGACGAGCGCGTGACGGAGCGATGAAACCCCCGGTGGAAACAGCCGAAGACCCGTTGGATGACGACGCTCTGGACGCCGATGCCTCTGACGCGGGCGCCGGCGAGATCCTGACCGCCGAGCTGCCCGAGAGCCTGGCCGGCCAGCGGCTGGACAAGGTGCTGGCCCCGCTGTTTCCCGACCTCTCCCGCGCCCGCCTGCAGGCCCTGGTCGGCGAGGGGCGCCTCAGCCTGGACGGCCAGCCGGTCACCGACGCCTCGCGCAAGGCCAAGGCCGGGACCTATGAGCTCCGCGTCCCGCCGCCCATCGCGGCCGATCCCGAACCGCAGGCCCTTCCGCTGTCGATCCTCTATGAGGACGAGCACCTGATCGTGGTCGACAAGGCCGCCGGCATGGCCGTGCACCCCGCGCCCGGCACGCCGAACGGCACCCTGGTCAACGCCCTGCTGCACCACTGCGGCGACAGCCTGTCGGGCATCGGCGGCGTGGCGCGGCCAGGCATCGTCCACCGGTTGGACAAGGACACCTCCGGCGTCATGGTCGCGGCCAAGAGCGACGTGGCGCACCAGGGCCTGTCGAAGCTGTTCGCCACCCACGATATCGACCGGCTGTATGTCGCCCTGACCCGCGGCGCGCCCTCGCCCTCGGCGGGCACGATCGACACCCAGCTGGGCCGCTCGCTGGGCGACCGCAAGAAGATGGCGGTGCTGAAGTCGGGCGGTCGCCAGGCCATCACCCACTACCGCGTCGAGGCCTCGTTCGGACCGCAGGACAAGCCGCTGGCCGCGCGGGTGGAATGCCGACTGGAGACGGGCCGCACCCACCAGATCCGCGTCCACATGGCCAGCAAGGGCTCGCCCTGCCTGGGCGACCCGGTCTACGGCGCCGGCCAGCCCGCCATGGCGGTGCGCGACGAGATCGCAGCGGCGGGGCTGAAGCGCCAGGCCCTGCATGCGGCGGTGCTGGGTTTCGTGCACCCGGTGACCGGCGAGACCCTGCGCTTCGAGACCCCCCTGCCCCCGGACATGGCGGCGCTGGAAGCGGGCTTGGAAACGCTCTGAACCCGGCCCATATGCTCAGGATGGGTCGAGCTTGCGTCCGCGCAACAAAAGCGCCCTAATTAAGCTGACTTGGCGGTGCAGTTTGTTCGCCTGGTCATGTTGGAGCGTTCCATGCGGCATCATCTTGCGATCCTCGCCCTAGCTGCCGCTGCGTTCGCCGGTCCCGCTTTGGCGAGCGACGACGACGAAGTCATCGCCACCGCCCAGGCCAAGCCCTCGGCCGAAGCCCTGAACGCCAAGGCGCCGCCGGCGCCCGCGACACCGCCAGGGCCGGTCAAGCAGCTGACCACCCAGGAACAGATCGCCGCCTTCATCGCCGCCAATCCCGGTCCCGAGATCGACGACGGCCCGCGCGGCCTGCTGCCCGCCGACCGCGATGAGAACGGCAAGCGCAAGGTCCACGGCTCGATGGGCGTGTCGGTCGGCACCGGCGGCTATCGCAGCGCCTACGCCACGGGCCTGTTCCCGGTCGGCGAGAACACCACGATCGGCGTCGCCGTCTCCAAGACCGACTTCGGCAAGCATGGCGGCGGCTGGTACGACCCGTACTATGGCGGCGGCTATGGCCCTGGCTACGGATACGGCGGCGGCTATGGCTACGGATCCGGCTATGGCCGGATGCGCGGCGGCGAGAGCCAGTCGGTGGCCCTGTCGATCATGACCGGCAACAGCCGTGGCGGCAGCAGCACGCCCGACGGCTGCGCCCCCGGCTTCCGCGACGGCGGCCGCTATGTCGAGCCGCTGTGGGTCGAGGGCATGCGCGACGGAAACCATCCGTGCGCCGCCGCCAGCGGTCGATAAACCCTCGAAAGCTGTAGCGCTGTTCGCGGATGTTTAACGGCTTGGCCGCCATGGTGCCGGCCTCGGGCGTCTAGGGCTTGTTGATGCAGCCGGAAATCACCGCATACCACCATCCCGCGACCGGGACGGTGACCTATCTGATCGTCGATCCGGCCACCTTCCTCTGCGCCATCGTCGACCCCGTGCTGGACTTCGATCCGGCCAGCGAAGCCGTCGACACCCGCTTCGTCGACAAGATCATCGCCGACATCCGCGCCAAGGACCTGGGCCCGACCTGGATCCTGGAGACCGGCCTGCACACCGGCCACCTGTCGGCCGCCGGCCACCTGAAATACGAGACCGGCGCCTCGGTCTGCATCGGCGCCAAGGTCGTCGAGAGCCTCAAGCGCCTGGCCCCCAAGTTCGACGAGCCCATGGTCGACGTCGAAGGCTGGGACTTCGACAAGCTGGCCCAGGACGGCGACAGCTTCCCGATGGGCGGCGTGGTGTTCACCCCGATCGCCCTGACCGGCCGCCTGCCCGGCGCCGTGGCCTATCTGATGGGCGACGTCCTCTTCACCGGCGACCTGATGCTGGCCCCCGCCGAGGGCGCCGGTCGCTGCGACATCCCGGGCGCCGACGCCGGCAAGGCCTGGGACGACGCCCGAAAGTTCCTCAAGCTGCCCCCGCAGACCCGCGTCCTGCCGGGCCTCAGCGCCGGCCCGCCGCGCGAGTCGACCGTGGCCGAGGAGAAGGCCGGCAACATCCAGCTGAACGACAAGATCGATCGACTGGACTTCATCGCCCTGCGCACCGCCGCCGACGCCATCCTGCCCGATCCCGTTCTGGCCAGCGCCGCGCTGCGCGTCGCCATCCGCTCGGGCAAGCTGCCGTCGCAGCCCGAAAGCGGCCCGCGCTTCCCGCCGGTGGACGTCACCAAGCTCTAGCCTTTCTTCGGAGGCGGACTTGCGCCGGCAGCCCGCGCCACGCATATGGTTCGCACGCGAAGCATATGGAGTACGCCCGCATGGCCGAGGATTTCAGCGCCGCCCTGACCGCCGGCCAGGCGGGGACCCTGCCCGACCTGCTGGGCCTGCAGTGGCTGAAGGCCGTGCCCGGCCACGTGCAGGGCCGCTTCGACGTCGACAAGCGCCACCTGGCCCCCAACGGCTACCTGCACGCGGCCAGCGTCATCGCCCTGGCCGACTCGGCCGCCGGCTATGGCTGCATGATCTCGCTGCCCGAGGGCGCGACCGGCTTCACCACCATCGAGCTGAAGTCGAACTTCCTGGGCACGGCCCTGGACGGTGGCGTCGCGGTCGAGGCCAAGCTGATCCATGGCGGCCGCAACACCCAGGTCTGGGACGCCGTGGTGACCAACGAGACCACCGGCAAGACCATGGCCCTTTTCCGCTGCACGCAGATGATTCTGCGACCAAAAGGCTGATCCGAAAAAAGCTGGGAAGAAGGGCTTGCTTCCCGGCGGCGACGCCGCTAGGTATCGCGCCCTCGACCTCGGGCGGTTCAAAAACCGCTCAGAACGGCGGCCTGGAGAGGTGGCAGAGTGGTCGAATGTACCGCACTCGAAATGCGGCGTGCCTGGAAGGGCACCGTGGGTTCGAATCCCACCCTCTCCGCCAGCCATCCCTAGAAAATCAGCGCTAAACCGCCCCCGCCCTGACCCCGGCGCGCTCGGTCAGCAGCGCCTGTTCCAGGCCCGCCTCGCCGGCTGCTCGGGCCGCTGCGATCAGGGTCAGGTCCAGCACATCCCGTTGAGCGTGGCTGCCGCCGATGCGGGCGGCCTGGCTGCGGACGCCCCTCAAGAGATCGCATGCGGCGGCGGCGTCGCCGCGCCCGAAGGCGACCAGGGCCTCGGCGACCGGCAGGCCGACCTCCCGGGTGGCCACGGCGTTGTCGCCCCGTCCCTCGGCGGTCGCGCGCAAGGTGGCCAGCGTCTCGTCGGCCTGCCGCTCTCGCCCTGCGCCGACGAAGGCCATCACCGCGTGGATGTCGTCGAAGGCGAAGAC
>JAEXJH010000158.1 GCA_023445955.1 Pseudomonadota bacterium | reverse complement strand
CAGGACGGGTTCTTCGACGAGGCGGGGATGCCGGTCGGCGCCGGCTGGGACGAGGTCGCCGCGCCGGACCTGGGCGAAGGCCTGTTCGCCCTGGAGGTCACCGGAAGCGAGCTCGCGCCGGTCTATCGCGACGGCGACCGCCTGCTGGTCTCGCCCAGCCAGGAGCCGCGCAAGGGCGACCGCGTGGTGGCGCGGACGAACGCCGGCGAGGTGCTGGTGCGGGAACTGGGTCGGGTGACGGCCCGGACGCTGGAATTGGTCCAGCTAGACCGCTCGGGCGAGCCTCGCCTGCTGTCGCGGGACGAGGTCGCCTGGGTCGCGCGGATCGTCTGGGTCAGCCAGTAGGCCGACCCTGGAGACGTCTTACGTGCGCGGGCAGCTGGCGTGGCTGTCGAGCAGCCAGGCGATCAGCGGGCCCGCCGAGGGAACCACGCACGACACGTCCAGGCGGTACGAAGCCCAGGTGTCGTTGTGCGCGGCCTCGACATGGGCGTCGGGGAATTGCTGCACGATGCCGCCCAGCAGGGAATCGAATTCCTGACGGTCGGCGGGGCGGAGAGTGAACGAAGCCATGGTCCTAAACCTTGATGACTGATCTTGGTTCTGATGGTCCGAGCCTAGACTCCGAAACGTGCGCAGACCCTTAACCGCGTTTTCAGACTTCGTTCATTTTCAAGGACATGGTGTCGCAGGTCGCGCGGATTCACCCGTTACGGACAGCGGGTGTTCTCACGGTTCTGCTGTAAGGCGAAGCTTTCGAGCCCGAACGTCTGGCGGCGTTCTTCCAGGTGCTCGGGGTCCTCGGTGGGCAGTGGCTCCCACAGGCCCTTGCCCTTGCAGGCGCCCTGGAGACCGAAACGGAGAGGCTTGTGCGCCGCCGCGGCCCAGCGGTCGTACAGGTAAGGGAAGAAGCTTCTCCGGCTTTCGCCCTTTTCGACCAAGGGCTCGATCAGCGCGATCATCTCGCCCTTGAACGTCAAGTCCTCGTCGGCGTGCTGGACGACCAGCTGCGCCGCGGCGTCGGCGTCTTCACCGTCGCGACTGATCGTGAACCACCCCCGGCGCGCGACGGTCTCCTTCAGCCAAGCCCGGCTGGCGGCGTCGGCCTTGATCGCGTCGCTGGAGACGACGAGATCGTAGATCCGCCGGGCAAGAGGGGAAAGGCCGCGAGCGGCTGGTGCGCGGTTCATCGATAGGCTGTCTCGCGCCAGCTGGTCCTCAGTGGCCAGGCGAAGCAGCTCCGCTGCTTCCGGCGTCCTGGCGGCTTTCTGCTTACGGATCCAGCCCAGACTGGCGCCATAGCCTCCGACCGGTGAGGCCCCCGTCGCCCGGATGACGCGGACCGTCGAGCGTCTCCGTTCGTCCGCGTCCCGCGCCTGACGACAGGCGTCACGCCAGTCCGCCTGCGAGATCTTGGCCTTCTCTGCGGCGATAGCCGACCAGTTCATATCCGCTGGCCGCCCGACGCACGCGCGAACCTCGGGGGGCGAAAGCGTGCCCAGGACGGCGGCCGCCGCGATGATGACGAGCAAAGAAAATCCCCCGAAGCGGCCAGCGCCTCGGGGGATGCTTCTAGATCAGCCGAAAGCTGTAAAGCAGGCTTAGCCCAACTTCTCTTCGATCAGCGCGATCGTGCGGTCGATGCCGAAGATCGCCGCGAACGAGCCGAAGCGCGGGCCCTGGCTCTGGCCGAGGAGAACCTCGTACAGGGCCTGGAACCAGGCGCGCAGCGGGTCGAAGCCGTGGGTCTTGCCGACCTCGAACACCTCGTTCTGGATCAACTCGGCGTCTGGCGCGTCGGCCGGCATGGCCTTCAGCTTGGCCAAGAGGTCCAGCATCGCGGCGCGCTCCTGGTCGGTCGGGGCGCGGAAGGTCTTCGTGGGCTTCACGAAGTCCTCGTAGTAGTTGATCGCGTAGCCAGCCAAGCGGTCCAGCAGCGGCTGGGTTTCGGCCGAGGCGCCCGGGATGTAGCGCGACAGGAAGCCCCAGAGGATCTCCTTGGTCGAGGCGTCGGCGGCCGACACGAGATTCAGCATCAGGCTGAAGGACACCGGCGAGCCGTATTGCGGCGGGCGGCCCGAATGGATGTGCCAGACGGGGTTGTCCAGCTGCTTGACCGGCTCCTGGCGCTGATAGGCGTCCAGCTGCTGCAGATATTCGTCCGTCGCCTTGGGGATGACGTCGAAATAGAGCTTCTTGGCCGACTTGGGGCTCTGGAACATGTAGTACGACAGGCTCTCCGGCGCGCCGTAACGCAGCCAGTCCTCCATCGACAGGCCGTTGCCCTTGGACTTGGAGATCTTCTGGTTGTTCTCGTCCAGGAAGAGCTCGTAGTTGAAGCCTTCCGGCGGAACCCCGCCCAGGGCCTTGCAGATCGCGCCCGAGGCCTTGACCGAGTCGATCAGGTCCTTGCCCGACATTTCGTAGTCGACGCCCAGCGCGGTCCAGCGCATGGCCCAGTCAGGCTTCCACTGCATCTTCACGTGGCCGCCGGTGACCGGGACCTCGACCTTGGAGCCGTCCTCGTCCTCGAAGACGATCGTGCCCTTCTCGACATTCCGCTCCAGCGTCGGGACCTGCAGCACCTTGCCCGTGGTCGGGCTGACGGGGAGGAACGGCGAGTAGGTCGCGCGGCGCTCTTCGCCGAGCGTGGGCAGCATGACCTTCTGGATGGCGTCGAAGCGCTCCAGGGCGGTCAGCAGGGTCGCGTCGAACGGGCCGCCCTTGTAGCAGTCGGTCGAACTGACGAACTCGTACTCGAAGCCGAAGCCGTCCAGGAACGCGCGCAGGCGGGCGTTGTTGTGGGCGCCGAAGCTGTCATGGGTGCCGAACGGGTCGCGGACGACCGTCAGCGGCTTGCCCAAGTCCTCGATCAGCGGCTGCTTGTTCTCGATGTTGTCGGGAACCTTGCGCAGGCCGTCCATGTCGTCGCTGAAGGCGATCAGGCGGGTCGGGATATGGTCGTCGACCAGCGCGCGGAAGGCCTGGCGCACCATGGTCGTGCGCGCCACTTCGCCGAAGGTGCCCAGGTGCGGCAGGCCCGACGGACCATAGCCGGTCTCGAAGATCACGGCCTTGGCCAGCGCCGGATAGGCTTTCACCGCCTCATCCGCCTTGCCGGCCTCGATCAGGGCTTTCGCGGCTTCCTGGTCGGCGCGGTCGGGGAGGCGCACGCGCAGGACGCGGGCGATGGTGGCGCGCGCCTGCTCGAACGGCCAGGAGCGGGCTTCGCGGGCGAGGGGGGAGAGGCCTTCAAACATGGCGCGGCGTATAAACCGTGCGGGGGCGGAGGGCTACCCCGCCAGCGCGCCCGCCACGACCTCGCGCGCCTCGGCCTGGACCTGCTTCAGGTGATCGGGGCCCAGGAACGACTCCGCATAGACCTTGTAGACGTCCTCGGTGCCCGAGGGCCGGGCGGCGAACCAGGCGTTCTGCGTGCAGACCTTCAGGCCGCCGATCGCCTCGCCGTTGCCGGGGGCGTTGGTCAGGATGGCGGTGATCGGCTCGCCGGCCAGGGTCTTGGCGCTGACGTCGGCGGGGCTGAGCTTGCCGAGACGCGCCTTCTCCTCGCGGGTCGCGGGGGCGTCGACGCGAGCATAGGACGGGGCGTCGTATTTCGCGGTCAGGTCGGCGTAGAGCTGGCTCGCGCTCTTACCGGTCTTAGCCTGGATCTCGGCGGCCAAGAGGGCCAGCTGCAGGCCGTCCTTGTCGGTGGTCCACACCGAGCCGTCGTGGCGCAGGAAGGCCGCGCCGGCCGACTCCTCGCCGCCGAAACCGACGGAGCCGTCCAGGAGGCCGGGCACGAAGTACTTGAAGCCGACCGGCACCTCGAGCAGGCGACGGCCCAGGCCCGCCACCACGCGGTCGATCATCGACGACGAGACCAGGGTCTTGCCGACGGCCACGTCCGCGCCCCAGCCCGGACGGTGGGTGAACAGGTACGAGATCGCCGCGGCCAGATAGTGGTTGGGGTTCATCAGCCCGCCGTCGGGCGTGACGATGCCGTGGCGGTCGGCGTCGGCGTCGTTGCCGGTCGCCACGTCATAAGCCGCGCCGCCCTTCATGATCTGGATCAGGTTGGCCATGGCCGCGGGCGACGAGCAGTCCATGCGGATCTTGCCGTCGGTGTCGAGCGGCATGAACGCCCAGCGCGGGTCGACGGCCTCGTTGACGACGGTGAGGTTCAGCCTGTGGCGCTCGGCGATCGCGCCCCAGTAGGCGACGGCCGCGCCGCCCAGCGGGTCGGCGCCGATGCGCACGCCCGCCGCGCGGATGGCCTCCATGTCGATGACGCTGGGCAGGTCGTCGACATAGCGGCCCAGGAAGTCGTAGCGGCCGGCGGCCTTGTAGGCTTCATTGAAGCTCACGCGCTTCACGCCGGAGAGGCCGCTGGCGAGGAGGTCGTTCGCCCGCGCCGCGATGACCGAGGTCGCGCCGCCATCGGCCGGACCACCGCTCGGCGGATTGTACTTGATGCCGCCGTCGCGCGGCGGGTTGTGCGAGGGGGTCAGCAGCAGGCCGTCGGCTTGCGTGGTGTTCTCGCGGTTCCAGGTCAGGATCGCATGCGACACCGCCGGCGTCGGGGTGTAGCCGTCCTGGCTGTCGATCAGCGCGGTGACGCCGTTGCCGGCCAGCACTTCCAGCACCGAGCGGAAGGCCGGCTCCGACAGGCCGTGGGTGTCGCGGCCGACGAAGATCGGGCCGGTGATCCCTTGCGCGGCGCGGTGCTCCACGACCGCCTGGGTGACGGCCAGGATGTGGTTCTCGTTGAAGCCGCCGTCCAGGCTGGAGCCCCGGTGACCCGACGTGCCGAACACCACCTTTTGGGCGGGGTTGGCGACGTCCGGCGCGATCTCGTAATACGCCGCGAGCAGCGCCTGCAGGTCGATCAGATCTTCGGGAAGAGCGCGAAGGCCGGCGCGGCTATGCATCAGGACATCCGTACAGGGGTCGCCCAGCGCGACGGGTCATTTCCCTAGAGGCGCTTGGAGACGGTTTCACTAACTATTTGTCGCCGAGCGGGCATAGGCCGCCCGTGCTCGCCCCGAGCGCACGAACACGCGGGTGATGCGCTTGTCGACGCCCTGGATCAGGGTGTGGAAGTCGTCGGCCGCGTCCTCGATCTCGCGAGCGGTCAGGTGGTCCTGGAAATCCAGGGTGACGCCCAGCAGGATCTCACTGGGACCCAGGTGCATCGACAGCACCTCAGCCACGCTCTCGACGCGCGGGTCGGCGGCCAGGGCGGTGCGGACGCTTTCGACGATGCGCGGGGCGGCGGCCTCGCCGGTCAGCAGACTGCGGGTCTCGTTGGCCAGGAAGATCGCCACCAGCACCAGGAGGACGCCGATCGCCACCGAGGCCGCGCCATCGGCCCAGGCCAGGCCCAGCGCCGAGCCGGCGACGCCCAGCGCGGCCAGGGCCAGGCCCAGCAGCGCCGCGCCGTCCTCCAGCAGCACTGCGAAGATCGACGGGTCCTTGCTGCCCTTCAGGGCGCGGAGGAACGGGGTGTCGCCGCGTACGGTCTTGAACTCGCGCCAGGCGACCAAGAACGAGCCGCCCTCGAAGACCATGGCCAGGCCGATGACCAGAAAATTGACCCAGGCCCGGTCGATCGGCTCGGGGGCGATAATCTTGTGGACGCCCTGATAGATCGACACCGCCCCGCCCAGCGCGAAGATCAGCAGCGCCACTACGAAGGACCAGAAATAGAGCTCCATGCCGTAGCCGAACGGATGGGTCCGGCTGGGCGGCCGGTTGGCGCGGGCCAGGCCCAGCAGCAGCAGGCCCTGGTTGCCGGTGTCGACGCTGGAGTGGATCGCCTCGGTCAGCATGGCCGAGGAGCCGGTGACGAAGGCGGCGACGAACTTGGTCGCGGCGATGGCCAGGTTCCCGGCCAGGGCCGCGAACACCACCTTGTGCGAACCACTGGTCTTGGGGGCTGACGCCATGGGGCGGCAAACGCCGGGCGAGCGCCGCCGTTCCGTCAGAACGCCGCGCTGACGATCGTCCCATCCAGCAGCAAAGCCGCCCGCTTCAACCCGCTCGAGGCGAACGGCATGGCCACTTCGCCGTCGCGATCCACAGAGACCAGTCCGCCATGACCGCCCAGGTCCGCCA
>JAEXJH010000157.1 GCA_023445955.1 Pseudomonadota bacterium | reverse complement strand
CTGTGCGTCCTACGAGGCCGGCTTCGCGGGCGCCTCAGGATGAGTAGCTCTGAACTGCTTACCTCATCCTGAGGGGCGAGCCGACGGCGAGCCTCGAAGGACGCAGGGCCTCTATCCCTCAGCTCGGTGCACGACCCGCCCGTCCACCACCGTCATCAGCACCTGGCCCTGGAGTCTGCGCCCGTCGAACGGCGAGTTCTTGGACTTCGACAGCAGGCGCGCCGCATCGATGATGATCGGGGCGTCGATGTCGCAGAGCACCAGGTCCGCCGGCGCGCCGGGCGCGATGCGGCCGCCGCGCAGGCCCAGCAGCTCGGCGGGCGCCAGGGTGACGGCGCGGATCAGGTCGACCATGGCCAGGCGCTCGTCGTGATAGAGCGACAGCAGGGCCGGCAGCAGGGTTTCCAGACCCACGGCGCCGGGCGCGGCCTCGTCGAACGGCAGGCGCTTGTCCTCGGCGGGCGCCGGGCTGTGCGAAGAGACGACGATGTCGATCAGGCCGTCGGCCAGCGCCTCGATCAGCGCCTGGCGGTCGTCCTCGCCGCGCAGGGGCGGGTTCAGCTTGGCGAAGGTGCGATAGTCGCCGATGTCCAGCTCGTTGAAGGACAGGTGGTTGATCGACACGGAGGCGCTGATCCGCAGGCCCTTCTTCTTGGCGCGGGCCAGCGTCTCCAACGCTTGGGCCGAGGTGATCTGGTCGACCAGCAGCTTGCCGCCGACCGCTTCCAGCAGCGCGACATCGCGCTCCAGCATGATCCGTTCGGCCATCGGCGAAATCGAAGGCAGGCCCATGCGGCCGGCGAATTCGCCGCCGGTGGCCGCGCCGCCCTTGGCCAGCCACGGGTCCATCGGACGGTGGGCCAGCAGGGTGTCGAAGCCCTTCGCATAGGTCAGGACGCGCTGCATGACCTTGCTGTCGACGATCGGCTTGCCCGCGTCGGTGACATAGACGCAGCCGGCCTCGCGCATCAGGCCGATCTCGGCCATCTGCTCGCCGGCGACGTTCTTGGTCGCCGCGCCGGCCACCAGGATGCGGGCGCTGTCGATGTCGCGCGCCCGGCGCAAGATGAAGTCGACCATGGCCGGGTCGTCGATCGCCGGCGTCGTGTCGGGCTGGACCACGAACGAGGTGACGCCCCCGGCCGCTGCAGCCTTGGCGGCGCTGGCCAGGGTTTCCTTGGTCTCGGCCCCGGGCTCGCCGGTGCGCACGCGCAGGTCGATCAGGCCGGGCGCCAGCAGCGCCCCGCCGCAGTCGATGACGCGCACGGCCTTCGAGAGCTTGCCGAACTCGCGGCCCTTGGCGACGTCGGCGATGACGCCTTCCGAGACGATGACGCCGCCGGGGCCGTCATAGCCGCTTTCCGGATCGACCAGGCGGGCGTTGACGAGGGCGAGGGGTTGGGCGGATGTCATTGGGCTGCCTCGATGCGGGCGGCGAGGCTGGTGAGGACGGCCATCCGGGCGGCGACGCCCATCTCGACCTGGTCCTGGATCAGGCTGACGGCTGGATCGTCGGCGACATCCGAGTCGATCTCGACGCCCCGGTTCATGGGTCCGGGGTGCATGACCTTGGCCCCCGGCGCGGCGCGAGCCAGCTTCTCGCGGTCCAGGCCATAGAAGCGGAAATATTCGCGGGTCGAGGGCACGAAGGCGCCCTGCATCCGCTCCAGCTGCAGGCGCAGCATCATGACGACGTCGGCGCCGGCCAGGCCCGACTTCATGTCGTGGTGGACGGCGCCGCCCCAACGCTCGGCCTGAGCCGGCATCAAGGTGGGCGGGCCGACCAGGCGCACGCTGGCGCCCAGGGTGTGCAGCAGGGAGACGTTCGAGCGCGCCACGCGGCTATGCAGCACGTCGCCGCAGATCGCCACGGTCAGGCCCGAGACGCGGCCGAAGGCGCGGCGGATGGACAGGGCGTCCAGCAGGGCCTGGGTCGGGTGCTCGTGCTGGCCATCGCCGGCGTTGACCACGTGGCCGCTGACCTTCTGCGAGAGCAAGGACGCCGCGCCCGACGAGGCGTGGCGCACGACCAGCAGGTCGGGCCGCATGGCGTTCAGGGTGACCGCCGTGTCGATCAGGGTCTCGCCCTTGGCGACCGACGAGGTCTTAGGGTTCATGTTGACGACGTCGGCGCCCAGGCGCTTGCCGGCCAGCTCGAACGAGCTCTGGGTCCGGGTGCTGTTCTCGAAGAACAGGTTCATCAGCGTCCGGCCCTTCAGCAGGTCCAGGGTCTTGGACGTCTGCCGGTTGAAGGCGACGAAGGCGTCGGCCAGGTCCAGCAGGTCCGTCGCCTGGAGCGCGTTCAGGTCGCCGGCGGACAGGAAGTGGCGTTTGGGAAAGGAAAACGCGCGGTCGCGGATCGCTTCGAAGGCGGCGCGGGCGGGGTCATGGGCTGGAGCCGTCATGAGCCCGCCTCATAGGCGGCTTTGGGGGGGAAGGGAAGCGAAGGTCGTGTCGCCGCCGAAGCTGTCCTCAGGAATATTCACGAAGTTTGACAAGCTGAACCCGCTTTACGGGGTTGCTTGCGCTTGTTGCCAGGCCTGTAAGATGGGTACTGTGGCGCATGCGTTTCGCAGAGGCTCCGCGGGGGTGGCCATGCTCTTGCTCTTGATCGCCTTGTTGCAGACCGCCGAACCGTCGTCTCAAGAGGCGAAGGCGACGCTGCAATCGTGCGAGACGATCGATAATCGCTGGGTCTGCCACTACCAGATCCCGCAGGCGACGATCGTTCGCCCGCTGGAATCCACGTCGTCCAGCACGATGGTCGCGCCGCCGTCGACGACGACCACGACCCCCGATCCAGCGCCGCAGCCGACACAGTCGGCGTCGCTGCCGCCGGCCCCGGTCGCCGCGCCCAGCGACAGCCGCGCCGAAGCCGCCCGCCAGACGCGCCTGATCGCCCGCTGCGCCGACGCCAAGTGGTATTCGCCTTGCCTGCCCGGCGAGCGCAAGGAAGCTCAGATCCTGCGTGAGGCGGCGCTGAACGCCGCGACGCTGCGCGGCAGCGTCACGACCCTGCTCAGCGAAAAGCGCTGCGATGACGCGGTGAAGACCGCGCTGGAAGGCGGAGACCTGGGCCTGGCCCGCGAAGCCCGCGAATTCTGCGAACCCCAAAAGCACTAGCCATTCCGAAGAACGACGTCGGCGCTGAGGAGCGCCGGCCCAAAACGAAAAGAGGCGGGAGGCTTGTGGCC
>JAEXJH010000156.1 GCA_023445955.1 Pseudomonadota bacterium | reverse complement strand
ATGCGGATACGCATCGTGACGGAGGGGGCGCTCAGCAGCCTTAGCCGCCCAACATCACCTCCGCGATCTGCACCGCGTTCAGCGCGGCGCCCTTGCGCAGGTTGTCGCCGACCACGAACAGCGCCAGTCCGTGGGCCACGGTCGGGTCCGGACGGATGCGGCCGACGAACACCGGGTCCTGGCCGGTCGCGGCCAGGGGGTTGGGCACATCCTCCAGCACCACGCCCGGCGCGTCCGCCAGCAGCGCGGTCGCCTGCGCTACCGAGATCGGCCGCTCGAACTCGACATTGATCGACAGCGAGTGGCCCGTGAACACCGGCACGCGCACGCAGGTGCCACTGACCGGCAGGCCGGGGATCTCGAGGATCTTGCGGCTCTCGTCGCGCAGCTTGACCTCTTCCTCGGTGTAGCCGTCCTCGACCACGCGGTAGTTCAGCGGCACGACGTTGAAGGCCAGGGGAACCGCCCATTTCACCGGCGCGGGCAGCGGCGCGGCGTCGGGCGAGCGGGCCAGGCCCGCGATGTCGCCGTCGAGGCCCGCGTTCAGCTGGCCGGCCAGCACGTCGATCCCCGCCACCCCGGCGCCCGAGGCGGCCTGGTAGGTGCTGACGGTCAGGCGCTTGAGGCCCGCATGGTCGTGCAGGGGCTTGAGCACCGGCATCGCGGCCATGGTGGTGCAGTTGGGGTTGGCGACGATGCCCTTGGGGATGCTGGCGAGCGCGTGCGGATTGACCTCAGCCACCACCAGCGGCACGTCCGGGTCCGAGCGCCAGGCCGAGCTGTTGTCGATCACCACGGCCCCCGCCGCCGCCGCGCGCGGGGCCAGCTCCAGCGACGTGCCGCCGCCGGCCGAGAAGAACACGATGTCCAGGCCGCTGAAGTCGGCGGTCGAGGCGTCCTCGACGACCACTTCGGTCCCCTTGAAATCGACCTTGGTCCCGGCCGAACGCGCCGAGGCGAACAGGCGCAAGCTGGCCAGCGGGAAGTCCCGCTCGGCCAGCAGCTCGCGCATCATGCCGCCGACCAGGCCGGTGGCGCCGACGACGCCGACGCGGGGCGGATTGGCTCGGGAAAACTTGAAGCTCACGGGTCTACGTCTCCTGATGGTGCGGAGGCGCGAGAGCTTGAGGTCTCTAGGTGTGAGAGCCGGCCCCGCGCATCGGCGGGGCTGGTTGCGGGATGCTCGCTAGTTCGCGCACGCACCCGACCACGCCCCGCCGAGGCGGGTCGTTTTCGGGGTAATAATCGTGATGGCGCGAACTTGCATCGGCGGGGTTGATAGCGGCGAACAGCGATCTCGTAAAGTCTGGCTTCACAGGAACAACGACGCGGCGTTGCCGACGTTGTGCATCAGCACCGGCAGCAGGATGCTCCCCGTCCGCAAGCGAACCCACACCCCGATCAGCGACGGGCCGGCGGTCAGGGCGAAGTAGAGCGGGTCGAACGTGACCTGGCCGTGAGAGACGCCGAAGGCGTGGCACAGGCCGAAGAGGGCGCAGGACAGCAGGGCGCCCCAACCCCAGTCGACGCCCAGGAAGCGCAAGCGGGCGGTGAAGGCGTTGCTCAGCATCAGCAGCAGGACGCCGCGATAGAAGGCCTCCTCTTCCAGCCCCGGCATGGTCAGCTGGAAGGCCAGGGTCTCGGCGGTGTTGGGCTCGTTGGGGAAGGCCAAGGCCAGGCCGACGAACAGCAGGCCGTAGAGGCCGGCGACGATCAGCGGCGCCTTCAGGTCGGCCTGGCGCAGGGTCAGGCCGCTGCGGGTCCAGCCGATGGCGGGCAGGGACGCGACGGCCAGGGTGGCGAGCAGGGCCAGGATCTTGCCCTCCCAGTTCCAGTGACCGGGGATCAGGTCGGGCAGGCGGTGGTAGAGGCGCGTCAGCAGCACATCGTTGAGCAGGACGAAGCCCGCCGCCGCCAACAGCCAGCGCGGCGAGACGTATCTCCAGCCGCCCAGCCATCCGATCACGCCGCCGGCCGACAGCAGCATCGCCAGCACCAGGCCGATCCCCAATAGTCCGTCCATGTAACCCCTCCGAAGATGATTGAGGGGCTCTAGCGGCAGAGGTTCAGGCCGGCTCCTCAGAAGGCGGCGGATCGTTCCTCAGAACCCGGCCCAGGGGCGCGGAAAGCGCTGGGCGGCCGGCCCTCGATCGCCTGGAACGCGCGGTTGAACGAAGCCAGGGAGGCAAAGCCGCTGTCCAGCGCGATGGTGATCAGCTTGTCGCCGGCGTGGGCCGGATCGGCCAGGCGCCGGCGAGCTTCGGTCACCCGAAGGGCGTTGAGGAAGGCGCGGAAGTGGTCGTGGCCCAGGCGATGGTTGATCAGTTCCCGCACCGTCTTCTCCGGCGCGCCCAGGCGGCGGGCGAAGGCGGCGAAGGTCAGGTCGGGCTCCAGCGGCGCCCGCTCGACCTCGACCAGGACCCGCAGTCGTTCGGCCAGGCGGGCCTCCTCACCGATGACGGGCAGGGCGGCGGCCGGCGCCGCGCGCGGCGGCGAGACCGGTAGCAGGCGTAGCGCCAGCCAGGCGGCGAAGGTCAGGAACACGGTGTTCTGGACGGTGGTGAAGGCCGGCGGTCCCCAGTCCAGGCCCATGACCAGGTCGACCAGGAAGTCGGCCAGCAGCTGTCCGGCCAGCAGCACGACGACCACCACCCGGTCCCGCCGACTCGCCTCGACGAGGTCGCCCTCCCGGTCGCGGACCAGCCGCCAGGCCAGGTAGCCGATCATCGACAGCCCCAGGGCGATCAGCAGCCACGACAGGCCCTTGCCCTCGACCGTCGGACCCAGCAGGCCGCGGTCGGCGCTGGCGATCGCGATCCAGGCCAGGCCCGCCGCCAGCACCCCGCCACGTGGCTTGAAGGTCTCGTCGAAGGACGCCAAGCAGAACCACCACATGAAGGCGGCCGCATAGCCGGCGATCAGCGCGCCGAGGTGGCCTAGCGGTCCGCCCAGGCGCAGGGCAGGCTCAGGCGTGTTGCCCGCCAGGAAGCCGGTCAGGCACATGGCCATCGGAAAGAAGTAGAGGGAGAGCCGCCGCGTGCGCGGCTCCCGCCCCAGCAGCGCCGCCAGGAACAGCAGCAAGGTCGCGCCGGCGACGCGGACGACGACGTCGAGCTGGTCCATCAGGCCTGCTGCCCCAGCCGCTCCCAGCCGTCGAAGAACGGGAAGCGCTGCTCCCAGAACTTGGTCAGCCTCGGATCGGCGTCCACCCGCTTGACCACCTCGCTCATCCTCGGCGCGGCCTCGTAGAACCGCACGCGCCTTGGGCCCCAGCGGCTGACCACGGTGACATAGAGGTCCAGCACCGTCAGCTCATCCCCCAGCAGGTACCGCCCCGGCGCGATCTGGCTCTCCATCATCGTCCAGCAGTCGAGGATGCGTTCAGCCGTCGCGGCCTTGATCCGCGCCTGGACCTCCGGATCCTCCCCGCCTAGCCGCGACGGGTCGTCCCGCACCCAGAACAGCGAATAGATCGAGGCCGGGATGAAGGTCATCCAGCGCAGGAACTGCGCCCGGCGCGGATCGTCGACCGCCGGCCCAAGCCGCGCTTCCGGATAGCGGTCCGCCAGCCAGATCAGGATCGCCGCGCTCTCGGTGATCGTCTCGCCGTCCGGGGTGACCAGGGCCGGGATCTGCTTCAGCGGGTTCACCGTCGCGACCTTGGCCTGCTCGGCGGCGCCTTCCCAGGTCGGGGCCTCGACGATCTCGTAGGGCAGGCCGATCAAGGACATAGCGGCTTCGACGGGCACGCCGCCGGAGCCCAAAGCGCTGAAAATCCGATAGGCCGCCATGGTCAAGCTCTCCGACTTATCCACCGACACTCACAACATCTTGTGTGGCTGCGACATCAGAACCACTAGATGAACGCCGAGGCTTTGGTAGGGTGAAACCACCATATCGCTCCTCCACGATTCTAGCCTCCCAGGGTTCGCCATGTCCGCTTCCTCGCTCATCCTGCCCGGCCTGATGACCCCTTCGGGCGGCTACAAGCCCTTCCGCTATCCGTGGGCCTACGACTTCTGGAAGAAGCAGCAGCAGGTCCACTGGATGCCTGAAGAGGTTCCGCTGGGCGAGGACCTCAAGGACTGGGCCGTCAAGCTGAACGACAAGGAACGGAACCTGCTGACGCAGATCTTCCGCTTCTTCACGCAGTCCGACGTCGAGGTGCTGGACAACTACATGGAGCGCTACGGCCGGGTGTTCAAACCGACCGAAGTGAAGATGATGCTGGCCTCATTCGCGAACATGGAGACGATCCATATCGCGGCCTACGCCCTGCTCCTCGAGACCATCGGCATGCCCGAGACCGAGTTCTCGGCGTTCATGGAATACGAGGCCATGAAGGCCAAGCACGACTACATGCAGACGTTCGGCGTCGAGACCAACGCCGACATCTGCCGCACGCTGGCGATGTTCGGCGGCTTCACCGAAGGCCTGCAGCTGTTCGCCTCGTTCGCGATGCTGATGAACTTCCCGCGCTTCAACAAGATGAAGGGCATGGGCCAGATCGTCTCGTGGTCGATCCGCGACGAGAGCCTGCACTGCGACGGCATCATCAAGCTGTACCACGCGTTCAACAAGGAAACGAACGCGGTGACCAAGTCGGTGGCCGACGACATCATCGACTGCTGCAAGACCGTGGTCGGGATGGAGGACAACTTCATCGACCTGGCCTTCGAGGCCGGCGACATCCAGGGCATGACCCCCGACGACATCAAGGCCTACATCCGCTTCATCGCCGACTGGCGCCTGCGCCAGCTGCAGCTGCCGGAAGTGTACGGCGTGAAGGAAAACCCGCTGCCCTGGCTGCAGTCGCTGCTGTCGGGCGTCGAGCACGCCAACTTCTTCGAGGCCCGGGCGACCGAGTATTCGAAGGCCGCGACCAAGGGTCAGTGGCACGGTTCGGAAGGCGTCTGGACCAGCTTCGACGAGATGATGAAGAAGCGCACGGACCTGACGCCGGCGCAGTGATCGCTTCACGAGGGGCGTAGGAGAAGGGCGGAATCCGGGAGCCGGGTCCCGCCCTTCTTCGTTCCGGTCTCCTGTATGGAGGCGCGCGATAACCGAGAAAAGCTTCAAGGCCGGCGATGATGACGTTTGTCGTCCAGGGCCTGCCAAACACCTCATCCTGAGCTTGTCGAAGGACGAGGTGTTCGGCACTGCGCCAGACCCGGTAGCGCATCCCATTCACCTCTGATCACCGCCTCCTTCTTGGCGCGGCTCCAGCCTTTCAGCTGTCGCTCGAATGCAATGGCGTCGGTGATGAACTGGAAGTCGCCGGCCCAGACGAGTTCGACCGGTCGGCGCTTATAGGTGAAGGCTTTCGGATCCAGGCCGGCATTGTGCCCGGCCACGCGAACGGCGGGATCGGACCCACGATGCGAGCCGACGTAGTACATGCCGTCGGCGCAGCGCAGGATGTAAACCCAAGCGGATTGAACATCGTACATCGCGCACCTCCGGCGAGCGATAATGCGCCTATAGATTGAGTTTGCGCAATCTGTGCCGAACACCTCGTCCTTCGACAAGCTCAGGATGAGGTGTTTTGGGCGCCTGGGATGCTTCCGACGTCCTCACCCTGAGCCCGTCGAAGGGCGAGGACTTCGGCGTGGCGCTAGAAGGTCGTGACCCCGTCGCGATCGCGGTCTAGGACGGGCGTCGATCTCAGTACGGAGCTTCCCTCATGACCACCATCGCCCTGATCGGACCCGGCGCCATCGGCGGAACCCTGGCGACGTGGCTGGGGCAGCGCGCGGACCTGGACCTCACCATCTGCGTGCGTACGCCGTTTGAGCGGCTGGTGCTGGAGACCCCTGATGGCGAGGTTACCGCCACGCCGCGCCTGGCGACCTCGCCCGAGGGGCTGTCGCCGGTCGACTGGGTGCTGGTGGCGACCAAGGCTTATGACGATGTCGCCGCCGCGCCGTGGCTGGAGGCTCTGGTCGGGCCGGACACCAAGGTGGCGGTGATCCGTAATGGCGTCGAGCACCGCGAGGCCTTCGCCGGTCGCGTCGCCGACGAGAACCTCGTGCCGGTGATCGTCGACTTCCCGGCCGAGCGGCCGGCGCCGGGGCATTTCCGGCAGCGGCGTTATGGCTGGATCCGGGTCGAGGCGGGGGAAGCCGGCGAGGCGTTTGCGGCCCTCTTCGCCCACACGCCGATCGACGTGGCGACCACGGACGACTTCATCTCGGTGGCTTGGCGCAAGCTGGCGCTCAACGCAGCCGGGGCGGTCAACGCCATGACCCTGAGGCCCTCGGGCGTGGCGCACGATGACGGCGCGGCGAGCGTGATGAAGACTCTGGTCGCCGAGTGCGTGGCCGTGGGTCGGGCGCTGGGCGCGACCCTGTCCGACGACCTGGGCGACCAGGTCGTCGACGGCTATCGCAAGGGTCCGCCGGATCTCGTCAACTCGCTGATGGCCGACCGCGCCGCCGGCCGCCCGATGGAGCTGGACGCCCGTAATGGCGTCATCGTCCGCCGGGGCGCGGCGCTGGGGATCCCGACGCCGGCCAACAGCATGATCGTGGCGTTGTTGAACGCCGCGGCCGGTTAGGGCCGGTCCTTCTTCGGCAGCGCCTGGATCTCTTCCGGGGTCAGCTTGGTGATGGCCTTGGCGCGGATCGGGATCGGCATGCCGAAGCCGTCGCCCACGCGCAGGTCCAGGTCGTTCGGGCCGCAGACGCTGTCGGGGCCGCGCACCACCGAGACCAGGTGCGAGCCCGGCCAGGTCAGCGAGTTGGAGCCGAAGGCCAAGTCCACGCGATAGACGTCGCGATTGTTGACCTTCATGTACAGGGTGTCTTTGTTCGGGGCGCTCCAGCCGTGCCAGTCCGACAGGTAGAAGCACTGGCGGGCGGGCTTCACCGCCTTGGCGGGTGCGTCGCCCTGGGCCGCCGAAGCCGCCGAGGCGCCGATTCCGGCGAGGGCGATCCCGATCAGCGCGGCGCGCGCGATATGGGTGATCTTGCTCATGACGTCATCGTCCTAAAAAGCCCCTCGTCTAGAGAGATTGGGCTTCCCCCGGGGCTTGTCAAGTTTTTACTGTACATTTGAAACTGTACACGAAAAAGCCCGCCTCCCTGGGGAAGGCGGGCCTTCGTAAAGCCGTTGCAGCCTAAGGGTTTCAGCCCTTGGCCGGCTCGATGTCGGGCTGCACCTCGTCCAGCTCGCCTTCCCACTTGGCGACCACGGCGGCGGCGACGCTGTTGCCAACGACGTTGGTGGCCGAGCGGCCCATGTCCAGCAGGTGGTCGACGCCGAGCACCAGCGCGATCCAGGCTTCCGGCAGGCCGAAATAGGTCAGGGTGGCCATAATGACGACCAGCGAAGCGCGCGGCACGCCGGCGATGCCCTTCGACGTCACCATCAGGAGCAGCAGCATGAAGATCTGCTGCTGGACGCTCAGGTGCACGCCGTGCGCCTGCATGATGAACATGGTGGCGAAGGTGCAGTAGAGCATCGAGCCGTCGAGATTGAACGAATAGCCCAGCGGCAGGACGAACGAGACGATGCGGCGACGCACGCCCACGCGGGGCAGGCCGTCCAGGATCTTCGGATAGGCGGCTTCCGACGAGGCGGTCGAGAAGGCCAGCAGGGCCGGATCGCGGATCACGCCGAACAGCGGAATGACCCGCTTGCCCAGCACCAGGGCGCCGGCCACGAACAGCAGGAGCCAGAGCACGCCCATGGTGGCGTAGAAGCCCAGCACGAACTTGCCGTAGACGGCCAGCATCGACACGCCCTGGGTGGCGATGGTCGAGGCCAGGGCCGCGAAGATGGCCAGCGGGGCCAGCTTCATGACGAAGTTGGTGACCTTCAGCATGACCTGGGCGGCCTGCTCGGCCAGTTCCAGGACCTGCGGGGCCTTGTTGTCCAGCGAGGCGACGGCCGTGCCGACGAACAGGGCGAAGACGACGATCTGCAGGATCTCGTTCTTGGCCATGGCGTCGAAGATCGAGGTCGGCACCAGGTGGGTCAGGAAGCCCTTCAGGGTGAAGGCTTCGGTCGTGGCGGCCGGGGCGGACGAGGCCTGCATCTCGGTCAGGTTTAGGCCATGGCCCGGGTTCAGCAGGTGGACCATCAAGAGGCCCAGCAGCAGCGAGACCGCCGAGGCGCTGATGAACCAGGCCATGGTCTTGGCGCCGATGCGGCCGACGGCGGCGGCGTCTTCCATGTGGGCGATGCCGGCGATCAGGGTCGTCAGCACCAGCGGCGCGATGATCATCTTGATCAGGCGCAGGAAGATGTCGGTGATCAGCGACAGGCTGTTGGCGGCCGACTTGGCCGCGACCGGATCCATCGTCTGGTTGATGGCCCAGCCGACGGCGACGCCCAGCACCATGGCCAACACGATCAGTAAGGCGAAGCGTTTGTTCATGAATCCCCCTGGCGCCCCCCACCAAGGTCATTGGCGGACGTCGACGGCATGTTCTGGTTTCCGGAAGGAACGACGTGCGAGAACGCCCGCGCCGCCATCCGCCCCTTCCTTGAGCATTTCAGCCCTTGTGGCCGACCGGCGCGGGTTCGTCCATGCCCTTGAGGTGGTGGGCCTGGGCTTCCCGCGAGCCAAGCCGAAGAAACAGGCTCATCCTCAAGACGGATGCCCGTGCGAGTTCCTCACCGTCTCTAAGTAATAAATCATTCCCATTTGGCCGGGCCGACGTCTCGCCAACGTCGCAAAACGTCGCTATAAGGACCCATGTCAAACCAAGAAAAAGCAATCGCCGTCGTTGAACGGCTCAATGACGAATACGAACGCGCCGTCGACGCTCTCCGGACCGCCCTGCGCGCCTATCTCGAAAATGGAACCCGCCCCGACCCGCAGACGCGGTTCGATGGCTCGTTCGCCTATCCCGAGCTGCGCCTGACCTACGATCCCGAGGCCCTGCCGCCCAAGCTGGCCCGTTCGTACGCCCGCGTCAGCCGCCCCGGCGTCTATTCGACGACCGTGACCAAGCCGGCCCAGTTCAAGGACTACTTGGTCGAGCAGCTAAGCCTGCTGATGGACGATTTCGACGTCGAGATCGAGGTCGAGCGCTCCCGCCAGGAGATCCCCTATCCCTACGTGCTGGACGCCACGATCGACCTGAACCAGGCCGATGTGCGCAGCGAGGACATCGCCCGCTTCTTCCCGACCACGGATCTGGCCTTCATCGGCGACGAGATCGCCGACGGCGTCTGGAACCCGGCCCTGGAGGAGACGCGGCCGCTGTCGCTGTTCGACGGCCTGCGCACCGACTTCTCGCTGGCCCGCCTGAAGCACTACACCGGCACGCCGGCCGAGGACGTGCAGCAATTCATCCTGTTCACGAACTACAACCGCTATGTCGACGAGTTCGTCCGCTGGAGCATCGAGCAGCTGCAGCAACCTGACAGCCCCTACACGGCCCTGTCGTGCGCGGGCGGCCTGACGATCACCGCCAATACGGTGAACCCTGAGCTGGCGGTGGCGGAGTCGACCTGGCGCAAGCACCAGATGCCGGCCTACCACCTGATGGCCCCGGGCGGTGCGGGCGTGACGTTGCTGAACATCGGCGTCGGTCCGTCCAACGCCAAGACGATCTGCGACCACTTGGCGGTGCTGCGTCCGCAGGCCTGGCTAATGATCGGTCACTGCGGCGGCCTGCGCGACACCCAGACCATCGGCGACTACGTCCTGGCCCACGCCTATCTGCGCGACGACCACGTGCTGGACGACGTGCTGCCGCCGGAGATCCCGGTGCCGTCGATCGCCGAGGTGCAACGCGCCCTCTACGACGCGGCCAAGGCGATCAGCGGCGACAGCGGCGACCAGCTGAAGAAGCGCCTGCGCACCGGCACCGTCGTCACCACCGACGACCGCAACTGGGAACTGCGCCACAGCCTCTCGGCCCTGCGCTTCAACCAGAGCCGGGCCGTGGCGATCGACATGGAGAGCGCGACGATCTCGGCCCAGGGCTATCGCTTCCGGGTGCCGTACGGGACGCTGCTGTGCGTGTCGGACAAGCCGCTGCACGGTGAGATCAAGCTGCCGGGGCAGGCGAATGCCTTCTACGAGCGCGCGATCAGCCAGCACCTGCAGATCGGGATCCTGACCTGCAAGCTGCTGCACGCCGAGGGGCCGAACCTGCACTCGCGGAAGTTGCGGGCGTTTGATGAGCCGCCGTTCCGGTAGGCTGTAGAGCGCCCCTCCGTCACGATGCGTATCCGCATCGCGCCACCTCCCCCG
>JAEXJH010000155.1 GCA_023445955.1 Pseudomonadota bacterium | reverse complement strand
CTGTTCAGGATCCTGGACCACAGGGTGTCCGATCAGCCGACAATCACTTTATCGACCCGCAAACAGGCGGGCGATGGACCGAAATAAGGTCATATCGGGGCGCACCATGGCCGGGAGGTGTCATTTGCGTCGAGCGTGACCGCCGCGACACGAAGGCGGGGCTTTGATGGCGCCCGGCTGTTCCAATCGTCCGATTTGGGATTAGATTCCGGGGATGGCCCTGGAATCTCCCTCCGCGCCCGTCGGCGGCGTTGTCTTTTTCGAGCGGCGTGAGCTGGATCAGCTGATGCGCCTCTATGGCCGCATGGTGGCGGCCGGCGAGTGGCGCGACTACGGCATCGCGGGCCTGTCCGACTACGCCGTGTTCTCGATCTTCCGCCACACGGCCGAGGCGCCGCTCTATCGCGTCGAGAAGCGCCCGGCGCTGGCCCGCAAGCAGGGCGCCTGGGCGGTGATGGGCCAGGGCGGCCAGATCCTCAAGCGCGGCCACGAGCTGGCCCAGGTGCTGCGGGTGTTCGAGAAGGGCAAGTTCTCGGTCGTCGACTAGAAGGAAAAGCCCAGCTTGGCCCCGACGAAACGGCCGTCGTTGTCGTAGCCCCGCGCCGTGCCGATGCCGCTGGTGTCGGCGCTGGGCTGGATGCCGCACAGGACCCCGATCCCGCCCGAGACCGCGCCATCGCGGCCCTCAATCGCCGTCCGGGCCACGCCGCGCGGCAGGGGCGGCCGCGCGTTGGCGTAGCGCAGCTCGATCGGACCGATCGGCTTCAGGTTCAAAGGCGCGGAGAGGTTCGGCGTCTTCGGCGGATAGGCCGGGATCGTCGTCTCGGCGTGGGCGACGCCGGCGGCCATCAGGGCGGTGGTCAGGGCGAGAGCTCGGATCATCCCGACAACATGGGCTCGCCACCGCCAAAGAAAAAGCCCCGGCGGTTTCCCGCCGGGGCTTCGTCCTCGACTTCCAGTCTCGTCTTAGCGACGGCTGCCCAGGATGCTGAGCAGGAATTGGAAGAGGTTGATGAAGTTCAGATAGAGGTTCAGCGCGCCGTAGTTGGTGGCCACGGCCATCGACTGCTGCTCGCCGCCCAGCTGGTAGTAGGTCATCTTCAGGTTCTGGGTGTCGTAGGCGATCAGGCCCGCGAAGATCAGGACGCCCAGGATGCTGATGATGAAGGACAGGCCCGGCAGGTGCAGGAACATCTGGACCAGCGAGGCGATCACCAGGCCGATCAGGCCCATGATCAGGAAGCTGCCCAGACCCGACAGGTCCTTCTTGGTCGTATAGCCGACCAGGCTCAGACCGCCGAAGGCGATGGCGGTGATCATGAAGGTCGAGGCTACCGAGGCGCCGGTATAGGCCAGCAGCCACACGCCCGCGCCGGCGCCGATCGAGGCGACCAGAGCCCAGTACAGGATGCCCGACGAGCGCGCCGTCGGGTTCTTCATGGCGAACATCGACACCAGCATCATGGCCAGCGGCGCGAAGCGGACGATGGTGCCCAGCAGGGTGAAGCCGGCCAGGCGGCCGTCCGGCGTCAGCACGTAGAGCTGGCTGGCGACCGGCGCGTAGGCGCTGGTCAGGAAGGCCAGGACGGCCGACAGCAGGAGGCCCAGCGCCACCTTGTTGTAGACGCCGAGCATGAATTTGCGCAGGCCGGCGTCAACCGACATGTCGGCGCGATCCGCCGGGATCGAGCGCGCGTAGCCGCGGTTGAAGTCGTTCATCGAATTAAGCCCTTGAGCTAGAGCGTCCACGGTGGACGCCAGACGAATATCGGGTGTCCTGGCCGGTCGCGCAATCCCCCTCCGCATGCGTTCATGGTATGCATTGGCGAAAGCGGCTGAACGGCGTCGAACCTTGCGGGACAACGGCAGACGCTCGTAGAAAGCTCCCCCGACAAGGCAAAACAGGGGCGCGTCGCCGATGGAATACGTCAAGCTGGGCCGCACCGACGTTTCGGTCTCGCGCTGCTGCCTGGGCACCATGACCTGGGGCTCGCAGAATTCGGAAGCCGAGGCCCACGAGCAGATGGACTACGCGCTGGGTCGCGGCGTGACCTTCTGGGACACGGCCGAGATGTATTCCAGCCCGCCCAACCCGGAGACCCAAGGCCGCACCGAGCAATATATCGGCACGTGGCTGGAGAAGACCGGCAAGCGCCACGAGATCGTGCTGGCCTCCAAGGTGGCCGGCCAGGGCGCGGCGTTCGGCGGCCTCTCCTGGATGCGCAAGGACGGCGCGACCACCCGCCAGACCAAGGCCCAGATCGACGAGGCCGTCGAGGGCTCGCTGCGCCGCCTGAAGACCGACTATCTGGACCTCTACCAGCCGCACTGGCCCGACCGCCCGGTGCGGGTGTTCGGCGGCCAGGGCTTCAAGGACTACGCCCAGGACTATGAGAGCTTCGGCGATATCCTTCAGGCGCTGGACGCCCACGTGAAGAAGGGCTCGATCCGCCACGTCGGCGTCTCGAACGAGTTCCCCTGGGGCGTGATGAAGTTCCTGTCCGAGAGCGAGACGCGCGGCCTGCCCCGCATCGCCTCGATCCAGAACGCCTATCACCTGGCCAACCGCACCTTCGAGTTCGGCCTGGCCGAGATCGCCATGCGCGAGCAGGTCGGCCTCTTGGCCTATTCGCCCCTGGCCCAGGGCCAACTGACGGGCAAGTACCTGGACGGCGGCCTGCCCGAGGGCTCGCGCAAGGCGCTCTACAACCGCATGCAGCGCTATGAAGGTCCCGGCGCAGTCGAGGCGTTCCGCGCCTATGTCGAGCTGGCCAAGGCCAATGGCATCGACCCGGCCCAGCTGGCGCTGAAGTTCTGCGATGCGCGCCCGTTCGTGACCGCCACGATCATCGGCGCCACCTCGATGGCCCAGCTGAAGACCGACATCGACGCCTTCGATCTCTCCTGGACCGACGACTTGGAAAAGGCCGTCAACGACATCCACGCTCGCCAGCCCAATCCCTGCCCGTAAGCATGATCCGTCTCTTCACCGCCATCGCCATTCCGCCGGAGATCGGCCAGGGCCTGCTCGCGCGCCAGCACGGCATTGAAGGCGCGCGCTGGCGGCCGCTGGAGGCGTTCCACATCACGCTGCGGTTCATCGGCGACGTGCAGGAGCCGGTGGCGGCCGAGCTGGACGAGGCGCTTGAGCAGATCGAGGCCCCCGCTTTCGACCTGGAACTGACCCGCGCCGGCCACTTCGGCGAAGGCGCCGACATCCACGCCGTCTGGGCGGGGGTCGACGACAGCGCGCCGCTGCGCCAGCTGCAGAAGGCCAATGAGCGCGCCGCGCGGGCGGTGGAGCTGAAGCCCGAGACGCGGCTCTACACGCCTCACGTCACCCTGGCCTACCTGAAACGCGCCTCGGCGCCAGAAGTCGGGGCCTGGATCCAGACCCACAACCTGCTGCGCTCGCCGGCGTTCACGGTGGATCGGTTCGGGCTGTATTCGACCTGGCAGACCAGCGAGGGCTCGGCTTACCGGCTGGAGCGGGAGTATCTGCTGGCGGGGTGAGCGCAGCGATGGGGACGGGTGTTGATCACCCTCTCCCTTGGGAGAGGGCGGGGCCCGCCGCGAAGCGGTGGGAGGGTGAGGGGATCGGCGAAGCCCCTCATTAGTCCGCGCAAGCTGCTGTCTTCTCGTGATTTTATCGGTGAGCGGTTTTGACCCTCAACCTCCCATGTTGCGCATGGGCCCCGCCCTCTCCCAGGGGGAGAGGGTGAGCAAGGCACGAGCGTTCACCGCCCTCCATCCCCGCCTCCAAAACCTGCCGTACAGTTCACCCACCTCGTCGCGAGGAAAGGGCGCATGGCCAGCGACCGTTGCGGCGGCGGGGGGTGATCGAGCGGTGAAGGTCCGAGGGGGATACTCGGACGGTCCGGGGACCTGGTTCGCTGACCAGGCCCGCCCGCCGTCGGCGTGGTCGAAGGCAAAAGGGTATGTCTTGGCCTGTAGTGGCCCGCCCTCTTCGACCTCCAGGGCTTTCCGGAAACGGAGAACCCCGGGTCCCGGTAAGGCCTGAACAGGGCCACCCGACGGGACGCTGGCGGATAACGATCGCGCGGAGCGCCTGGCTTCGTCGAAACGGTATTTCTTGTCTCACATTCCGGGCGTAGCCCGGCGCTCCGCGTCCCTTTCCATCAACTCGCAGCTCAGGGCGCGAGGCCGAAAGGCTGTGCGTCCTTGACGCCCTTCCGCCAAACCCCCAGAAGCCGTTCGTGACCGACGCCGTCCCCCCCGCCTCCGCCGAGCAGCCTCAGACCCCCAAAAAGGGCGGTCTGCTGAAATCCTCGATGATCTATTCCGGCCTGACCCTGGTCAGCCGATTCATGGGCTTCGCGCGCGATCTGGCGGTCTCTTACCGGATGGGGGCCAGCGCCACGCCGGCGGCCGACGCCTATAACGCCGCCTTGGCCTTCCCGAACCTGTTCCGCCGGTTCTTCGCCGAGGGCGCCTTCGCCGCGGCCTTCGTGCCGGCCTACGCCAAGTCGCTGCAGCGTGACGGCGAGGAGAAGGCCGACATCCTGGCGGCCGACGCCATGGCCACCCTGGCGGCCTCGACCCTGATCATCACCATCGTCTGCCAGCTGGCCATGCCGTGGCTGATGATGCTGATCAGCCCGGGTTTCGGCTGGGGCACCGAGAAGTACAAGCTGGCGGTGCTGCTGACCCAGATCACCATGCCGTACCTGCCCTGCATGGCGATCGTGGCGCACCTGTCGGGCGTGCTGAACGCCCGCCACCTCGTCATCCTGTCGGCCGGCGCGCCGATC
>JAEXJH010000154.1 GCA_023445955.1 Pseudomonadota bacterium | reverse complement strand
GGAGTGAGCGCCGCGCCGGCGAGCTTTCCGCTTTAAGCGGTTTTCAGACGCGCGGCGGGCTCGCTGCGCGACAGGTTCGGATAGAGCTTGGCTTTCGCGGCCAGGGCGCCGTCCCAGTCGGCCGCGTCGGGCAGCGACGGAATGGTCACCAGCTCGCCCTGGTCGAAGCCGGCCAGCGCCGCATCGACCATGTCGTCGACGCCCATGATCATGTTCGGGTCCATGGCGTCGATGTCCGAGCCTGAGCGTTCCCAGATCTCGGTGCGCGTGGCGCCGGGCAGCACCGCCTGCAGGCGGATGGCCGAGTCGGCGAATTGCACGCGCAGGCCTTGGGTCAGATAGGTCACGAAGGCCTTGGTCGCGCCGTAGACCGGCATGTTCAGCTCCGGCATCAGGCCGACCACCGAGGCCAGGTTGACGATCGCGCCGGTATTGCGCGGCGCGAAGTTGCGGGCCGCCGCCGAGGCCAGGCGGGTCACGGCCGTGATGTTCAGCTGGATCATCTTGTCGAAGGCGTCCGGATCGGAGCCCACGAAGTCGTTCGCGCCCGCGACGCCGGCGTTGTTGACCAGCGCCGAGATGCCGGTGTCGGTCGCCAGGCGCTGTTCCAGCTTCAGCAGGTCGGCCTTGTCGGTCAGGTCGGCCTTGATGACCTCGACCTTGACGCCGGTCTCGCCGCGCAGGCGCTCGGCCAGCGCGTTCAGGCGGGCCTCGTCGCGGGCGACCAGGATCAGGTCGTAGCCGCGCTTGGCCAGGCGGTCGGCATAGGTGGCGCCGATGCCGGTCGACGCGCCGGTGATCAGGGCTGCGCCCTTGGTGCTGGGGGTGCTCATCGTGGTAGTTCTCGTCTCTCGCCGAGGCCCCGATGGTCCGGCATGGACCCTAGCTATGAGGTAACTTGTTTTTCGCAAGTGACCTCCCAGATCTTTTGTCATGAGCAAATCTGAACGCGCTCCCACCCAATGTCCTGTCGGCCGCACGCTAGAGCGGGTAGGCGACAGCTGGACCCTCTTGATCCTGCGCGACGCCGCCCAGGGGCTGACCCGCTTCGACCAGTTCGAGAAGAGCCTGGGCGTGGCGCCCAACATCCTGACCAAGCGCCTGGCGGGCCTGGTCGAGAACGGCATGCTGGAAAAGCGCGCCTACAGCGAGCGGCCGCCGCGCTACGAATATCTGCTGACCGACCTGGGGCGCGACTTCGCGCCGGTGCTGACGGCCATGCTGGCCTTCGGCAACCGTCACTTCGCCATCGAGGGCGTGGCCGGCCAGCTGGTGGATCGCGAGACGGGGCTGGCGGCCGAGCCGATCATGGTCGACCGGATCAGCGGCAAGCCGATCTCCGGCGAGCATTTCGCCTATACGCCCGGCCCCGCCGCGGGTCCGGAAGTGCTGGAGCGGGTGGCCTTCATGAGGGCGAAGGCGGCCAAGGCCTGAAAAAGGCTTGCGCCGGGCGAGCTTGGCCGGAAACGTGCGCGCCTTGGATTTCCCGGAGCCGCCATGCGCCTGACCCTTGCCCTCGCCGCCGCCCTGCTGGCCGCTGGCGTTGCTCATGCCGAGACCCCGGCGCCGTCCACGGACCAGCCGCTGCTGCGCGCCGTCGCCGCCGACGTCGATCCCAAGGCGCTGGAGAGCACGATCCGCTCGCTGGTCGGCTTCGGCACCCGTCACACCCTGTCGGATGCGAAGTCGGACAAGCGCGGCATTGGTGCGGCCCGCCGCTGGACCAAGGCCCGCTTCGAGGCGATCGCCAAGGACTGCGGCGGCTGCCTGACGATCGAGACGCCTTCGCAGACCGTCACCGGCAAGCGCGTGCCCAACCCGACCGAGGTGATGGACGTCCTGGCCATCCAGAAGGGGACCAGCGATCCGGACCGGGTGATCATCATCGCCGGCCATATCGACAGCCGCGTGACCGACGTCATGGACTTCACCAGCGACGCGCCGGGGGCCAATGACGACGGCTCGGGCGTGGCGGCGGTGATGGAGGCCGCGCGGGTGCTGTCCAAGCACAAGTTCGCCGCCACCCTGGTGTTCGCGGTGCTGTCGGGCGAGGAGCAGGGGCTCCTGGACGGCAAGGTGCTGGCCGACTACGCCAAGGCCAACGGCTGGAAGGTCGAGGCCGATCTCAACAACGACATCGTCGGCAACAGCCGCGGCATCAGCGGCCTGATCGACAACACCCACGTGCGGATCTTCTCGGAAGGCACCAAGGCCGTCGAGACGCCTGAACAGGCTAACGGCCGTCGCTATAACGGCGGCGAGGTCGACAGCCCCTCGCGCAACCTGGCCCGCACCATGGACGTGCTGGCCGACCGCTATCTGACCAATTTCGACGTGAAGATGGTCTATCGCACCGACCGCTTCGGCCGCGGCGGCGACCAGGTGCCGCTGCTGGAAGCCGGCTATCCGGCGGTGCGGGTCACCGAGTCCGTCGAGAACTACGACCACCAGCACCAGAACCTGCGCACCGAGAACGGCAAGTACTATGGCGACACCATCGAGGGCGTGGACTTTACCTACCTGGCCCAGGTCACGCGCCTGAACCTCGTCACCATGGCCACCCTGGCCTCGGCCCCCAAGCCGCCGTCGGACGTCAAGATCGCCGGCGCGGTCGGGGCCGACACCAAGGTCTCGTGGTCGCCGACGCCGGGCGCTGCAGGCTATCGGGTGTGGTGGCGCGCGACGACAGAGCCGAACTGGACGTTCAACCGCTGGGTCCCGGCGGGCGAGACCGTGACCTTGAAGGATGTGGTGATCGACGACTACTTCTTCGGCGTCTCGTCGGTGACGGCCGACGGCTGGGAGAGCCCGGTGGTGTTCCCGGGTCCGAACGGGGCCTTCGAGAACCTGGCGGCCCCCAAGGCGCCCTAGGCGATCAGGTCCGGATCGTTCCGCTTCAGCCAGGCGGCGGCGTAGGAGCACAGCGGGGTGATCCGCATGCCCTCGGCGCGCGCCGTCTCGGCGACTTTGGTCATCAGCCGCCCGGCCGCGCCCGTGCCGCGCAGGGCGGGATCGGCCTCGACATGCGGGATCACCAAGCGGTGCCCCGAGCGCTGATAGTCGGCCACGGCCAGCAGGCCGTCGACCTCCAGCTCGTAGCGGCTGTGTTCGGGGTTGTGGCGGAAGGTGTCGGTCATGAGAGTTTCAACGCGTGATGCTCACCCCGCGTTGCGGGGCGAGCATCCTAGATGGGATCAGACCAGCTCGATCGCCATCGCCGTGGCCTCACCGCCGCCGATGCAGAGCGAAGCCAAACCCTTCGTCTTCCCGCGCGACTGAAGCGCATTGATCAGCGTGCACAGGATCCGTGCGCCCGAGGCGCCGATCGGGTGGCCGAGCGCGCAGGCGCCGCCATTGACGTTCAGCTTGTCTGCGTCGAAGCCGAGCTCCTGCTGGGCGACCATCGGCACCACAGCGAAGGCCTCGTTGATTTCGAACAGATCGACGTCCTCGATGCTCCAGCCGGCCTTCTTCAGCGCCTTGCGCATGGCCGGCACCGGGGCGGTGGCGAACAGCGACGGCTCGTGGGCGTGGGCGGCGTGGCTGACCACGCGGGCCAGGATCGGCAGGCCGAGTTCCTTGGCGACGCTCTCGCGGGTCATGACCAGGGCGGCCGCGCCGTCGCTGATCGAGGAGCTGTTGGCCGCCGTGACGCCGCCGTCGCGGCTGAAGGCCGGACGCAGGGTCGGGATCTTGGCCGGGTCGGCCTTGACCGGCTGCTCGTCGGTGTCGACCACCTCGGTCCCCTTGCGGCTGACGACGGTGACCGGGGTGATCTCGGCCTTGAAGGCGCCGCTCGCGACGGCGGCCTTGGCCTTCATCAGGCCCTTGGTCGCGTAGTCGTCCATGGCCTCGCGGGTGAACTGGTACTGGGCGGCCGTATCTTCGGCGAAAGCGCCCATCAGCTTGCCGGGGGTGT
This sequence comes from Pseudomonadota bacterium, assembly GCA_023445955.1. Classification (GTDB taxonomy): domain Bacteria; phylum Pseudomonadota; class Alphaproteobacteria; order Caulobacterales; family Caulobacteraceae; genus Caulobacter. Next base: position 3,926 of record JAEXJH010000154.1, on the reverse strand, counting down.
AGGCGTCTTCCAGCCCGTCCAGGTACATCGAGTCCCACATCTGATCGTGGCCGATGCGGGCGCCGCCGCGGTGCTTGGACATCAGGTAGGGCGCGCCGGTCATGCTCTCCATGCCGCCGGCCACGACGACGTCGACCGAGCCGGCCTTCAGAGCGTCGTGAGCCATGATCGCGGCCTGCATGCCGCTGCCGCACATCTTGTTGACGGTGGTCGCTTCTACCGAGAGGGGAAGGCCCGCGCCCAGCGCCGCCTGGCGGGCGGGAGCCTGGCCCAGACCGGCCGGCAGCACGCAGCCCATGAAGATCTGCTCGACCTTGTCGCCCGCCACGCCGGCCCGCTCGATGGCGGCCTTGACCGCCGTCGCGCCCAGCTCGGTGGCCTTCACCCCGCCTAGCGCGCCCTGAAAGCCGCCCATCGGCGTGCGGGCGTAGGAGACGATGACGACGGGATCAGCGGCGGACATGGATTAAGCTCCCTGGGCGGATTTTGAGGCGAGATAGGCCTTCATCCACCCGCACTGCGCAAGAGGCTTGCGATGTTGTGATGAGAAGGGGCGAGCGGCCGTCGGCGAATTTCGCCGGCTTCCGCTCGCAAGGTGGCAACCGAGAGAGTCAATTGCGATAAAAAACCTAGTGCGGTTCATCTTCAAACGCAACGCTCTCTTGCTTTCCCTCGCGGAACGCCTCAACCTCGGAAAATGGGCCGCACAGCTGACTATACGAACGAACGTTGCTCGGTCGCCGCCACGCTGGAAGTGGTGGGCGATCCGTGGACCCTGCTGATCCTCCGCGACGCCTTCGCCGGGGTGAAGCGCTTCGAGCAGTGGCAGGAGCGGCTGGGCGTGGCCCGCAACGTCCTGGCCGCGCGGCTGAAGACCCTGGTCGCCCATGGCGTCATGGAGACCCGCCGCTATTCCGAGCGCCCGCCGCGTCACGAATATTGGCTGACCGAGAAGGGCAAGGCCCTGTCGCCGGTGCTGCTGACCATGTCGGAGTGGGGCGACCGCTATGTCTATGGCCGCGATAAGTCGCCGGTGATGTTCCGCCACAAGACCTGCGGCTGCGCCTTCCACCCCGTCCTGGCCTGCGAGGCCTGTGGTGAGGTCGTTCAGCGCGGCGAGCTGGAGCGCGCGCTGCAGGAAGACTCCCTGCTGACGGTCGGCGAAGCGCTGGAAGCGGCCAAGATCGCGGCGGAGTAACCCTACCCCCGCAGGATCTTGTCCATCGCCTTGCCCTTGGCCAGCTCGTCGATCAGCTTGTCCAGGTAGCGGATCTCGCGCATCAGCGGCTCGGGCACCTCTTGCACGCGGACGCCGCAGACCGTGCCTTTGATCTCCGCCCGGGCAGGGTTCATCGCCGGCGCTTCGGCGAAGAAGGCTTCCATGTCCTTGCGCGCGGCCAGCTGAGCCGCGAACGCGTCGGGAGAATAGCCCGTCAGCCACAGGATGATCTGGTCGACCTCGGCCCGTGTGCGGCCCTTCTTCTCGGCCTTGGCGACATAGGCCGGGTACACGCCGGCGAAGGCCATGCCGTAGATGCGGTGTTTGGTCGTCACGGCTTGATCCACCCTATTTTCCTCCGCATGCGGTCATTCACCATTTTTGGAAATGATTAACCGCGAACCTTAGCCATTCCTTGGCTTCTGCCTGCGAAAACAGTCACATCAGATTTGAACGCCGCAAGGGGCAGCTAACAATGAAATTCTCGATCGCGATCGCCGCGGGTATCGCCGGCAGCTTCTTCGTCGCTCAGGCCGCTTCGGCCGCCGGTGGCTTCGAAGACCAAATGGGCCGCTGCCTGCAGCAATTCGCGAACACCCGCGACGCCGCTCAGGTCATGCTGGAATGCACCGCCGACGCCGGCAAGCTGTCGGACTGCAAGGTCGTCGACAACAGCGCCGCCGGCAAGGGCTTCGACAAGGCCGCCATGTGCATCGCCGAAAAGCTCCCGATGGGCGCCAAGACCGGTTCGGTGAAGGTTCCCTTCCGCTTCCCGGGCGGCGCGTAAGCACCGCTTCACCTAGCGTGACGCAAAAAGCCCCCGTCGGTTCGCCGGCGGGGGTTTTTCGTATTGCGGCCTAGAGCAGCGTGCGCTGGGCGGGCAGGGCGGCCTTTGGCTCAGCGGCCTCGCCCCGGCGGCGCAGCTCGGTCTCGGCGCTGAAGCGGATGTTGATGTCGCGGTCCTGAGCCAGAGTTCGCAGGGCCTCGCCGCTCAGCCGGTCCCAAGGCCGGCCGCGATCGGGACCGGCGGGCACGCGGGGCAGCAGGCCCGGCTCGGCGCTCCAGGTGAGAAGCTGCTCCAGCGAAGCCTCGTTCAGCATGTCGCGCAGATGGTGGGCGGTGACATAGGCGTCGGGCAGGGCGCGGTGGGCCGGCAGGCCGAGCTCGCGCACCAGGCCTTCGGGGTTTCGCTGATAGCGCAGCATCTGATTGGAGAAGCCCTGCAGGTGAGGCCACAGGCGCAGGGCGCATTTCCAGGTGCAGATCCACGGCGCCCCGCCGGCCAGTTTCGGCGTGCAGTAGCGCTGCTCGAAGGCCGCGCGATGGGCCGCCAGGGCCTGGACGCCGCCTTCGGGGCGCAGCGCGCTGGGCGCGACGTCCTTCCAGAACGGCGCGCCAGCCACGTCGGCGTCGATGATGTGGTGAACGGCCATGGTCTCGGGCGTGATCGGCCGGCCGGGATTCACCAAGGACGAGCCCCGCCCGTCGTCGTCGATCCGCCAACGGCCGTCCGGGTCTTGCACAACGTCCTGCCAGCCGATCTCGCAGACATCGTGCGGGCCGGAGCCGGCGGTCTCGAGATCGATCACGCGGGCAACAAGCGGGGACATCGGATGAATATGGGCGCTGGTCATCCCTGAGCCAACGCCTGGAACGGCCTTCAGGCCTCGACGAGGTCCATGGTCCGGGTCGTGCCGGCGATGAAGCCGCCGCCCAGCACGCGTTCGGGATCGGCCGGATCGTAGAGCACGCAGGCCTGGCCGGGGGCCACGCCTTCCTCGGCGCCGTCGAACACGACGAAGACCTGGCCGTCGCGGATCGCCAGGCGGCCGGCGACCGGCTCGCGGGTCGAGCGGACGCGGGCCAGCACCGGCTGGCCGTCCTCGGCGGCGGCTTCCAGGCTGTCCTGGCCGCCCAGCCAGCTGCCTTCCTTGAGGGTCAGGGACGCGGTCAGCAGGGCCTCGCGCGGGCCGACGATGACCTGGCGCTTGTCGGCGTCGATCTTGACCACGAACAGCGGGTCGCCGACGGCGATGTTCAAGCCCCGGCGCTGGCCGATGGTGTAGCGGGTCACGCCCTCGTGGCGGCCCAGCACGCGGCCGTCCAGGTGTACGACATCGCCCGCTTCCGCGCCTTGCGGGCGGATGCGGTCGATCACCGTGGTGTACTTGCCCTCGGGGACAAAGCAGATGTCCTGGCTGTCGGGCTTGTCGGCGACTGTCAGGCCGAGATCGCGCGCGAAATCGCGCACGCGCCCCTTCTCGAACCCGCCCAGCGGAAAGCGCAGCATGGCGAGCTGCTCGGGCGTCGTGCCGTAGAGAAAATAGCTCTGGTCGCGGCTCTCGTCGGCGGCGCGGAACAGGCCGCGGCTTCCGTCGGGGAGGGCGCGGGAGGCGACGTAGTGGCCGGTCGCGAGCGCCGCAGCGCCGAGGTCCTTGGCCATGTCCAGCAGGTCCAGAAACTTGACCGTCTGGTTGCAGGCGACGCAGGGGATCGGCGTTTCGCCCTTCACATAGGCCTCGGCGAAAGGCTCGATCACCGCCTCGCGGAACCGCCGCTCGTAGTCGAGCACGTAATGCGGGATGCCGAGCCGCCCCGCGACCTCGCGCGCGTCGTGGATGTCACGGCCGGCGCAGCACGCGCCTTTGCGGGCGGTCGCGGCGCCATGGTCGTAGAGCTGCAGCGTGACGCCGACGACGTCGTAGCC
>JAEXJH010000153.1 GCA_023445955.1 Pseudomonadota bacterium | reverse complement strand
CCCTTGCGGCCGACGATCTGCAGGCCGACTTTCAGCCCGCCGCAATCCAGGTCCACCGGCACGGTCAGCGCCGGGTGTCCGCTGAGGTTGAAAGGCCGCACCAGGGGCGTCATGCCGGCCACCGATTTGCCGTTGCGCGCATCGCTGAGCAGCGGCGGCAGGTCGGGCATGGTCGGCAGCAAGAGCACTTCGAAGTCCTCCAGCGCGGCGTCGATGGAGCGGGTGAAGTGCTCGCGCACTTTCTCCGCCTCGGCGCGCTCGGCGTCGGTGGTGCGGCTGGCCAGCAGCAGGCGCTGCTCGACATCGGCGCCGATCAGGCCCTTGCCGGTCAGCGCCGCATAGGCGGCCCAGTTCTCGTGATTGATCACCACCAGCCCGGCCTGGAAGGCCGCCTCGAACTCGCCGAGGAACAGGTGGCTGCGGCGCCAGCCGGCACGGTCCGCGGCGGCACCCAGGCAGGCCTGGATGTGCGGCGCGGACGGCACTTCGAGGAAGGCCACACGGGCGCCGTCACCGGGCATTTGCACGTTGCCGAAGTCGGGGCAGATGACCTGCATGGCGGCGATCAGGTCGGCCATGTTGGCGGCAAACGGGCCAACGCAATCCAGGCTGCTCTGCGCCGGGTGCACGCCGTCGCGGCTGACGCGACCGAAGGTCGGCTTCAGCCCGGCGATACCGCAGCAGGCCGCCGGCACCCGCACCGAACCACCGGTATCGGTGCCCAGCGCGATATCCGCCAGGCCCGCCGCCACGGCGGACGCGGAACCCCTGGAGGAGCCGCCGGGTACGCGGTCCGGCGCCATCGGGTTGATCGGCGTGCCGGTCCAGTCATTGATGCCGGTGACGCCGAAGGCCAGTTCGTGAAGATTGGTCTTGCCGACGATCTGCCAGCCGGCGTTCAGCACGGCGTCGACCACCAACGCGTTGCGCGTGGCCGGCGCGGCGTCGGCCAGCGCGCGAGTGCCGCAACGGGTCGGGTAGCCGGCGATGTCGATGCTGTCCTTGACCGCGACGCGCTTGCCGTCGCCGCCGAGAATGAATTCGCTGACGAAAGTGCTCATGAACGGCCCTCCCCTGCGCCACCCAGCGCGCGTTGCGAGAGGCGCTGCGTGCGGAAATGGCTGATCTGCCAGCGCCCGTCGATCTCGCGGAAATCGATGTCCAGCCGCGTGCCGAACAGCTCGGTGTGGCCCTCGGCATAGGTCGAGAGCTGCTGCATGATCCATTGCCCGCGCGCGGTGCGGCCGTCGACGCGGATCGACTCGCTGGTAAGGAAATGCAGGTTCAGCGCGAAGTGCGGCGACGGCGGCAGGTAGCCGAAGACGAACGCAGCGATCGCCTCGCGGCCCTGGTGATGGCCGAAGGTCTGCGCCGTAGTTGCGCCGATGCCTTCCCACACTGCGTCCTCGCTGAACAGCTCGGCCAGCTCGGTGATCGCCACCGGCGCGCGCGGTACGTCGCAGAGGTCCATGTAGCGGGCCATCAACCGACGCACCTGGCTTTCCCCTTCGAGGACCTCCAGGCGGCGGTTCAGCTCGGCCATGCTCAGGCTGCTCATGGCTCAGGTCCGCGCGGCTTCGGGAATGGTCAGCGGACGGCCGATGCGCGCCTCAACCTTGGCGTACTTCCACAGGCTGTACTCGCCCACCGGCGTGGTGCGGAACAGGTTGCAGGCGTCGATCACGGTCTGGTGGCAATCCACGTCGGCCATGATGTAGACGGTCCAGGGCGAGGTGGTGGACGGGCCGACCATCAGGCGGTCGTCATCCAGCACGCCGAGCACGTTCATGCCCGGCAGCGCGCCGAGGTCGCTCATCATTTGCGAGAAGCCTTTCCACACGGTGATGCCTTCACCGGTGGGCAGGTCGAAGAACGGCTGGGCGATGCCGATGCAGAACAGTACGCGCAAGGGTTCGGTGGTCGGACGGGTCATGCTTCGAGTCCTTGTTCTTATGGGTTTGAATCAGATGTATCCGGGGAACGGCGGCACATCGAGCAGCACCGCGCCGGCGCCGTCGTACATGCCATCGCTGAGGAAGGCGTGCTGGGTCACCACCATCGCGTCGCGCAGGTAGCGCTGCAGCGGGTGGTTCAGGTAGATCGCCGTGGTGCCGGCCAGGCTGTAGGCGCGGCGTACCACGTCGGCGCCGGCGCGGGACACGTGCACGGCGGCCAGGCGCAGCTGGCTGACCTGCTCGGGGCTGACGGCGTTGCCGGCGAGGATGGAGTCCCAGACAGTCTCGGTGGCGTCGTAGAAGAAGCCGCGCGCGGCCTGCAGCTCGGCCTCGGCCTTGCCGATCTCGATGCGTACATAGGCGCGGTCGCCAAGCTTGGGCGCGCCGGTCACACCGCTGGAAGACGCCATGCGGGTGATCTCGTCCAGCGCTGCGCGGGCCAGGCCGAGGTTGACCACGGCCAGTACCTGGGCGGCGTAGGCGATGGTCGGGTAGCGGTACAGCGGTTCATCGATGTTCGATTCGCCGCCGCGAATGAATGTCCAGTCGTCCGCAACGAAGGCATTGTCCAGCTTCAGGTCGTGACTGCCGGTGCCCTTGAGGCCAACCACGTTCCAGTTCTCGACGATCTCCACGTCCCTGGCGCGCAGCAGCGCAGTGCGCGGC
>JAEXJH010000152.1 GCA_023445955.1 Pseudomonadota bacterium | reverse complement strand
AGGACGTGCTGGCCGCCTTCGCCAGCCAGTTCGCCGACAAGGGGTTTGGGGCCTATATCCGCACGACCGAGCAGATCGACCTCGACAGCGAAGGCTCCCGCGCCGCCGAGCGCGGCCGCTGGGTCGGCCAGTGGAAGGACGCGCCCGAGCAGTCGGGGACCTATCTGGCGACTTGGAAGAAGGTCACCGGCCAGTGGGTGATCGAGAACGAGCTGTTCGTGACCCTGGCCTGAGCGGCGTGGTTGCTTTTCTCCGCATGACTCGGAATTAATTTCGCCAGAGCCGGGCAGGAGGCGTACGCCTTCGCCCTTCAAATGGGTCCTGGGGAGGAAAAGCCTTGCTCAATCGTCGTCACATGATGTTCGCCACTGCCGCAGCCGGCTTCGCCGCCACCGGTGGCGTGCCTTCGCTGGCCTTCGCGCGCGAAGGCGAAGTCGCCAAGCTCAACGCCTTGTTCGACGAGATCATGGCCAAGCAGCTGCGCCAGTCGCCCGAGACGGCGACCGGCTTGGGCCTCGACAGCGGCGACCTAGCCTGGACCAAAGGCCTGCTGTCCGACCGCTCGGCCGCCGCCATCAAGGCCGGCGCGGCCCAGACCACCGAACAGCTGGCCGCCCTGCGCGGCATCGACCGTCGCGCCCTGAAGGGCATGGACGCCGCCAACTACGACACCGTCGAGTTCGTGCTGGCCACCCAGGACGAGGGCAACAAGAAGTTCAGCTACGGCGGCGGCGGCTCGGGTGCGCCTTATGTGCTCAGCCAGCTGACCGGCAGCTACCAGCAGATGCCGGACTTCCTGGACACTCAGCACAGCATCGAGACCAAGGCCGACGCCGACGCCTATCTGGCGCGGATGGAGGGTTTCGCGCGCCTGATGGACCAGGAAACCGCCCTGGCCAGGCAGGACATGGCCGACGGCGTGATCCCGCCGGACTTCATTATCGACAAGACCCTGATCCAGATGCGCGCCTTCGCTGGCACGCCGACGGCCGATGCGCCGCTGGTCAAGTCGATCGCTCGCCGCACCAAGGACAAGAAGATTGGCGGCGACTGGGCCAACGAGGCCGCGCGCATCTATGAAGGCTCGGTGCTGCCGGCGCTGAAGCGCCAGATCGCCCTGCTGGAAGGCGTTCGCGGCAAGGCCACGCACGACGCCGGCGTGTGGCGGCTGAAGGACGGCGGCGACTACTACGCCGTGTCGCTGAAGAACTACACGACCTCGGACCTGAAGCCGGACGAGATCCACCAGCTGGGCCTGGACCTGGTGAAGTCGATCTCGGCCGAAGCCGACAAGCTCTTCAAGAGCATCGGCATGAAGAAGGGCACGGTCGGCGAGCGCATGGCCAAGCTGGGCGAGGACTTCTACCCGAACACGGACGAGTCCAAGGAACAGCTGATCAAGGACCTGAACGAGAAGGCCGCCTGGATCCAGAAGCAGCTGCCGGCCTATTTCGGCGCGCTGCCCAAGGCGCCCCTGGAGATCCGCCGCGTGCCCAAGGCCATCGAGGCCGGCGCCCCGGGCGGCTACTACAACTCGCCCTCGCTCGACGGTAAGCGCCCGGGGATCTACTGGATCAACCTGCGCGACACCAAGGAGCAGGCCAAGTACACCCTGACCACCCTGACGGTGCACGAGGGCGTCCCGGGCCACCACCTGCAGCTGTCGATCTCCAACGAGGCCAAGGGCCTGCCCATGATCCGCAAGATCATCGGCTTCTCGGGCTACACCGAGGGCTGGGCGCTCTATTCCGAGCAGCTGGCCGTCGAGATGGGCATCTACAAGACCGACCCGCGCGGCCACATCGGCATGCTGCACGACGCCCTGTTCCGCGCCGTGCGCCTCGTGGTCGACACCGGCATGCACTACAAGAAGTGGAGCCGTGAGCAGGCCGTGAAATACATGGCCGAGACCATGGGCGACGAGGAAAGCGGCTCGGTCACCGAGATCGAACGCTACGTCGTGTGGCCGGGCCAGGCCTGCAGCTACATGATCGGCAAGATCACGTGGCTCCGCGCCCGCGCCAAGGCCCAGAAGGCCCTGGGCAAGAAGTTCGACATCCGCGAGTTCCACGATGCGGGCCTGCTCTCGGGCATGACGCCGCTGACCACGCTGGAGCGGGTGATCGACGACTACATCGTCAGCAAGGGCGGCAAGGCCTAGAGGCTGAGATGGAAACGGAGGGGCTTGCCCCTCCGTTTTTCGTTTAGCCCCAGCTCTCCGAAGCGCCCGCCCGGCGGGCGACCGCGGTGACCGTGGGGTTGGGCCTTAGGGCAGGGGCGGGCTTGTCGCCGGGCTTGCCGTAGAGCCAGCCTTGGGCGAAGTCGACGCCAGCGGCGCGGACGATGTCGGCCACCTCCACCGTCTCGACCATCTCGGCCACAGTGCGGATCTTCAGGTCCTGGCACAGCTCGACCAGGCGGCGCACCAGGGCGCCGTCGCGGCCGTTGTCGGCCAGCTCGCGGACATAGCGGCCGTCGATCTTGACGATGTCCAGCGACAGCTGCTGCAGGTAGGCGAAAGAGGATGAGCCCGCGCCGAAGTCGTCCAGGCAGACCATCGAGCCCATGCCGCGCAGGGCCTGGATGTGGCGGTTGGCGCGCGGCAGGTCGTCGATCGCCGCCGTCTCGGTGACTTCAAAGATCAGCCGGCTCTTGGCCTCGTCATACTTGGTCAGCAGGCGTTCGATATGGTCGACGAAGGTCTCGCTGACGATCGTGCGGCCTGAGACGTTCACGGCCAGCTTCAGCTTGCGTTCCTGGTCGTTGGCCAGCTTCTTCACCGCCTGTTCGACGATGGCGTGGTCCAGCTCCTCGATCAGGTCGAATTCCTCGGCCATGCGGATCAGGGCGAACGGGCTGCCGCCGTCCTCGAAGCGCACCAGCACCTCGTGGTGGTGGGCCGATCCGGACTTCAGGTCGACCACAGGCTGGAAGGCCAGGTTGAAGCGGCGCTGGCTGACGGCCACGCCCAGGGCGCCGGCGCGGGCCAGGGTGCGCTTCACCGATCGGTTCATCGCCTCCGACAGCGTCATCGGCGGCATGTCCTTGAGGCCTTCGCGCAGGAAGTCGTCGAGAGCGTAGCGCAGTGCGCGCAACGCACGGGCCGAGCCGCCGCCGGACTCCAGCGGCACCACGTGGGCGCTGGCCTCGGTGCTGACCATGCGGGTCAGGCGCTTGACCATGTTCTCCGGACGGTCGTCGCGGGCGCGCAGCAGGGCGAAGCGATCGGGCGACAGCTGGGTGGCGGCCGAGCCGCCGTGCGACTCGGCGCGGACGGCGCTGGCCACGCGAATATCCAGGGCGACGGCCTCGCCGGGCGTCAGGCCGTCGCGCATGGCCTCCAGGCCCGCGAACTCGACCATGGCCAGTTCCAACTCAAGGCCGGTGACGCGGGCGGCTTCGAACAGGCCCTTGGCGATGTCGTCGAACGACTCGCGCGGATGCAGGGTGCCGGCGGTCAGCGGCGGTCCGGCCGACTGGGCGGCGGTGACGGCCATCGAGACGCGGCCTTCGTTCTCGGGCAGGGCGCGCAGGATCACGCGGACGTGGCGGTCCTCCGGCCCGGCCAGGCGCAGCACGACAGGACCGCGACGCACGCCGTCGTCGGCGCAGCTCAGCATGGCGTCCATCAGCGGCTGGTCGTCGGCGTGGAACATGTGCGGCCAGACCTTGCCGGTCAGGCTGGCCTCGCTCTGGCCCATGACCTTCTGGGCCGCGCCCAGCGCCAGGCGCACGCGGCCGCTCTGCAGTTCGACGAGAAGATCGGCGCTGGCGAAGGCCAGGCCCAGAAGGCGACGCGGATCGATGGACAAGTCGGCGGTCCCCCCAAGAAACCGGGCCTTCAAGAAGTGGTGAAGCTGGCACGACGGGACTTAAGGAGCCGTTTCGGAGGCAAGACGACGTACCCATATTTGGGCGCCCTCAGTGCGACATTCTGACCTACGACAGAAACGGTCGTTTCTGTGAAAGAGAACATCTTGCGAACCGAGAACAAAGGGCGTACGCATTAAGGGTGTTCCACAGGTCGTTGGGACGCGGCGCGGGAAGCGCCGATCGGGCGACCGGAATCATGGGATAGAGGGCGGATCAATCATGAGCAGTCAGGCGGCATTGAAACTCGTGGGCAAGGAAGAAGGCGACAAGCAGCGCGCTCTGGAAGCGGCGCTCACCCAGATCGACCGGGCATTCGGCAAGGGCTCGGTGATGAAGCTGGGTGAAAAGGGCAAGGTCGAGATGGAGTCCGTCTCCACCGGCTCGCTCGGCCTGGATATAGCCC
>JAEXJH010000151.1 GCA_023445955.1 Pseudomonadota bacterium | reverse complement strand
CCTTCAGGAGGAGCGGCCTTCGCCAGTCCGTTGCGCGTCGATCAGCCGACCGTCGCGTCCTCTTGGTGTGAGCGTCCCCCGCCCGCGCCTCAACGGCTAGGCGAGTTCGCGCGAACGAAGGATCACATTCGCACGCCACTTGGGCAGAGAATAGCCGTCTCGCCTTCCTGAACGGCGTTCTCATGCCCCGGGAACGGGAATCGCCCGGTCAGTCGCGGTCGACGATCAGCTTCAGCTTGGGCAGCGGCGCGGTCTCGGTCAGCACCTTCCGGCAGTCCTCCAGCTCGCGCAGGCAGTTGGGACGGTTCCAGAAATCCGAGAAGTCGGCCACGGCCAGGCGCAGCAGCTGCATGTATTCCTTGTGGTCGAGGACCTTGGGCGCCTCTTCCTTGTGGTCGTCATGGCCGTGACCATGGCCGTGGTCGTCGTGCGGCTTTTCCGGCTTGGGCGCATTGGCGATCACGACGGTCTGCGGCGCGACGATGGTGACGTTGCGGGTCAGCAGACCGATCGCGGCGTGCTCCTTCGAATCGTCGTGACCATGACCGTGACCGTGCGCGTCATGGCCATGACCCTTGTCTTGGTCCTTGCCGTGACCGTGCTTGTCGCCCTTGCCGTGGTCGTCCTTCTTCTTCTCTTCCGGCGGCTCGCCCTTCATGGCCTTGCCCAGTTGCTCGAAGGCCTTGCCGCATGGGCCGCCGAACGCCAGCACCGGACCGACGCGAAGCTTGACCTCGTCGATCAGTTCCTGCGCCTTGACCACCAGCTCGCCCGAATGGGCGCTGGAGGCGGCCACGCACTTGGCCTTGACGGCCTCGTGGATCTTCTTAGGAACGTCGCTCTGCTTCTCGCCCTTGTCGCCGCGGCCCGTCAGGCGGCCGGCGAAGAAGGCCAGGCCGGCGATGGCCAGGCCCGCCAGGATCAGCAGGAAAACCAGGGTGGGGTCAAAGACCGGCACCGGCTGTTCGACCGGAAATTCAGACTGGTACACCGGACCCCTCCACCCACGCGTCGCGTTGCGTCGGCATATGGTTAACGCAACAGCGTTATCGATGCACGGCCAAGGTGCTCAAGTCGGGCGAGAAATGATCTGAGTGACCTTGGCGCCATGGTCATAGCGCGACGGACCGCCATAGACGGTCACTTCGCAGAGGATGTCGCCGCCCTCCTCCGAGGCCCAGATGTAGCTGCGCTCGACCTCGACATAACGGCCGGCGGGCGAGATGCCCTCGAAGCTGTCGCCCCAGGGCGTGATCCCGCGCAGCTCCTGCCAGCGCAGGGTCACGGCGCGCGAGAGCTCGTCGCGCGCCATGGCTTCCAGGTCGGGATCGTGGACCGGATCGCTCAAAGGCCTCAGCCTTCGGCGTTGTCGTCGCGGAAATAGGCTTCGACCTCGCCCTGCAGCTTGATCGTCATCGGGTTGCCCTTGCGGTCCATGGTCTTGCCGGCCGCGACCCGCACCCACTTCTCGCTGATGCAGTACTCTTCGACATTGGTCTTCTCGACACCCTTGAAGCGGATGCCGATGCCGCGTTCCAGCAGGTCCGCGTCGTAGTACGGGCTGCCCGGATTGACGGAGAGGCGGTCGGGAGGCGTGTCGCTCATGGTCTTTCGGCTTTCGTCTGGGCCGTCGGCCCCGTGTCTTGGCCGGCGGTGATAGCGATGAAACGCCGAAAGTCCAAATCTGGCGACGCGCCTCCCCTATTGCTTAGTCCTGCTGGTCTTCCTTGACCGGGTCGGCGGCCGAGACGACGCCGTCGTTGTTGGTGTCGTGGTGCATGAACATGCGCCAGCCCGAATAGTCGAACTCGGCCTTGGTGATGGCGCCGCTCTTGTCGCTGTCGAGCACGCCGAAGCGGACCTCGGCCTGGCGCATCTGGCGCTCGCGCTCTTCTTCCTTCTTCTCGGCCGTGCGGTCGTCCGCAGCGAGCCGCTTCTCCAGACGCGTCTTGAACTCGCCGACATACTCGGCCTTCGACAGCGAGCCGTTCTTGTCGGCGTCGGTGGCGGCGAACTGAATGGCGCGGGTGGCGGCGAACTCGTCCTTGGTGACGACGCCGTCGCCGTTCTGGTCCTGCTCCTTGATGAAGGTGTCGCGGGCGTGCGAAGCGGCGAAGGCCGAGCCAGCGCCCAGCGAGGCGACGAGAGCGGCGGCGAGGATCGTACGGGTCTTCATGGGATGTCCTAGCGGAGGGATTCGAAGGTCAGGGCGTAGGTGAAGCTCTGGCCCGGCTGGCCGGCGGCGGCCGGGGCGACGCGGTAGCGGGTCTGGACGTGATAGACGCCCGAGTGATCCGGCTTCACGGCGAAGCGGCCCTTGGCGTCGCTGGTGACGGTCCTGGGCGCGGGCTTGGAGTCGGCGTAGCGGTCTTCGGCGGCCACGAACTCGATCGCCTGATTGGCCAGCGGCTTGCCGTCGAACAGCACCTCGAACACGGCGTCCTGGCCCGTGACGATCTTGCTGGGATGGGTGACGGCGTGGAACTCCAGGCCCTTGCCGATCGGGGCCAGGGCCGCGTCGTTCGGCGCGCCACGCGTCACATAGACGTCGGCCATGGTCAGGCTCTGCATGTCGATGGCGTCGGCCGGGGCCTTCTCGCCTTCGAAGAACTGCCACTCGCCCTTGACCAGGGCCGCCTTGGCGGTGCGACCGCCGCGCAGGCCGGTGGTGATGCGATAGGTGCCGGGCTTCTCGGTGACGGCTTCCACCAGCGCCAGCTCGCGCGTGTAGACCGGCGTCAGCGCCACGCGCACGCCGTCGGGGCCGATCACGGCATAGGCGTCGGACTTCATCACCACCTCGGGCGTGAAGAAGCTCTCGGTGAAGGCGCCCTGCACGGTGACGATCTTGCGGTCCGAGGCGTCGAACACCGTCGGAAGCAGATACGGCGAGTGGGCCTGGGCAGCGGGGACGGCCAAAGCCAGCAGGAGCGCGCCGCCCAACAGGCCTGCGCGGAGAGAACGGATCATCGGAACTACCCCAGGCGCCGCTCCAGTCGCGGCGAAGTTCGGGATATTGCGATTAGTTCTAAGAATCAATCTCAATTAGCTTGACCGGTAGGACATCGAGCCTTAGGCCATCGCCCATCAAATGCGACTAATTCGCAACCGCATCATCGAAGGGGATATCGATGTCTCGCCTGAAGCTCGCCGCGTTCGCCGCGGCGTCCACCGCCGCTCTCCTGGCCACTGTCGCGCACGCTGCTGACGCCAATCCGGCCGCTGACGCCGTCGAGGTCGACAAGGTCACCGTCACCGCCACCCGCTCGGAAAAGTCGGTGATCAAGGTCCCGGCCACCGTCACCGTCATCTCGTCGGACGAGATCGAGGACGGCCTCGTCAAGGACATCAAGGACCTGGTCCGCGACGAGCCGGGCGTGTCGGTCCGCACCGCTCCCGCCCGCTTCACCGCCGCCGGCGCCTCGACGGGCCGCGACGGCAACGCCGGCTTCAACATCCGCGGCCTGGAAGGCAACCGCGTGCTGATCGTCGTCGACGGCGTGCGCGTGCCGGACGGCTTCGCCTTCGGCGCCCAATCGACCGGTCGCGGCGACTATGTCGACCTCGACATCCTGAAGTCGGTCGAGATCGTGCGCGGCCCGGCCTCGGCCCTGTACGGCGCCGACGGCCTCGCGGGGTCCGTCAGCTTCATCACCAAGGATCCGTCGGACATCCTGAAGAACGGCAAGACCTTCGCCGCCCGCGCCCGCGTCGGCTACGCCTCGGCCGATGAGAGCTGGACGGAAAGCCTGCTGCTGGCCGGCAAGTCGGACCACTGGGAAGCCCTGGCCGCCTATACCCGCCGCGACGGCAAGGGCCAGAAGACGGCCGGCACGAACGACTCGGCCAACACCGACCGCACGACCGCCAACCCGGAGGACAACGCGTCCAATTCGTTCCTGGGCAAGCTGGTCTACAGCCCCAACGACAAGAACCGCTTCCGCCTGACGCTGGACCACATGGACCGCGACGTCGACTGGACCGTGCTGTCGGCCATCGCCAAGCCGCCGCTGGCCTCGACCAGCGTCATCGGCCTGACCGCCTTCGACAAGGCCAAGCGCGATCGCGTCACGGCCGACCACCGCTTCGACGGCGGCGAAGGCCTGATCAACGCCGCCCGCACCTCGCTGTACTGGCAGAAGAGCAAGACCCGCCAGTTCTCGGCCGAGGACCGCAACACCGCCGTCGACCGCACCCGCGACGCCACCTTCGACAACCGCGTCCTGGGCGCCAGCGTCGAGCTGCACAGCGTCTTCAATTCGGGCGCGGTGACACACGAGATCGTCTGGGGCGGCGACGCCTCGATCACCCGCCAGCAAGGCACGCGCGATGGCACCGTGCCGCCGGCCGGCGAGACCTTCCCCGCCAAGGCGTTCCCGACCACCGACTTCACCCTGGCCGGTCTCTATGTGCAGGACGAGATCAAGGCCGGCGCGGTGACGCTCTATCCGGCCGTCCGCTTCGACTACTACAAGCTGGACCCGAAGGCCGACCCGCTGTTCACGACCACGTCGTCGGGCCAGAACGACTCGCACATCTCGCCCAAGCTTGGCCTGGTGTGGGACGCCACCGACGCCGTCACCCTGTTCGCCAACGCCGCGGCCGGCTTCAAGGCCCCCGCCCCGATCCAGATCAACACCGGCTTCGCCAACCTGATCTCGAACTACAAGTCGATCTCGAACCCCGACCTGAAGCCCGAGACCAGCAAGACCATCGAAGGGGGCGTGCGCTTCCACCAGGGCGGCGTGCGGGTGGCCGTCACCGGCTTCACCGGCAAGTACGACGACTTCATCGAGCAGGTGCAGGTCAGCGGCAACTTCACCGCCGCCACCCCGGCCGTCTACCAGTACATCAACCTGTCGGACGCCAAGATCAGCGGCGCCGAGGCCAAGGCCTCGTACGACTTCGGCAACGGCTTCACCGCCCGCGCCGCGGCCTCGTACGCCAAGGGCTCGTCCAAAACCAACGGCGTGCGCACCCCGCTGGTGTCGATCGACCCGGTGAAGCTCACGGGCGGCGTCGCCTATCGCGCGCCCAGCGGCCGGTTCGGCGGCGACCTCAGCGTCATCCACTCGGACCGCAAGTCGGCCAGCAAGGCGGGCGTGACCTGCACCGGCGGCTGCTTCCTGCCGCCCTCGTTCACCGTGGCCGACGTCACCGCCTGGGTCGCGGTGACCGACGCGGTGACGGTGCGCGCCGGGGTCTTCAACCTGACCGACGAAAAGTATTGGTGGTGGAGCGACGCGCGTGGCCTCGCCGACACCTCGACCGTTAAGGACGGCTACTCTCAGCCGGGCCGGAACTACAGCGTTTCCCTGGCTGTGAAGTTCTGATCCGGCGGGGGGCGCGGGCGG
>JAEXJH010000150.1 GCA_023445955.1 Pseudomonadota bacterium | reverse complement strand
GGGCGGCACGCGCCTCTATCCGCCGGCCAACCGCGTCGATCGCGAGGAGGCCCTGCGACTGTGGACCACCGCCAACACCTGGTTCTCGAACGAGGAAGGCAAGAAGGGCCAGATCGCCGTCGGCCAGCTGGCCGACCTGGCTGTGCTCAGCGACGACTACATGACCGTGCCCGAAGACGAGATCCCGCACCTGTCGGCCGTGCTGACCCTGCTGGGCGGCAAGGTCGTCCACGGCCAGGGCGAGTACGACAAGCTTTCGCCCTCCCTGCCCCCGCCGATGCCCGACTGGTCGCCGGTGCGGACCTTCGGGGGTTATCAGGATCGCTCGCGCGGCCACGCCCGCGCTCTCGCTTCCGCATGCGGCTGCGCCAGCAGCTGTAACGTCCACGGCCACAACCACGCGGCCGCCCTGGGCGCCGAGGCCCCGACCAGCGATGCGCGCTCCTTCTGGGGCGCCATGGGCTGCGGCTGCTGGGCGGTGTAATCATGAACACCCCCGCACCCATCGCCTCGCTGCTGCGCGCGTCGGCCTTCGGCGTCTTCGCCCGCGCGGTCCTGACCCTGCCCTACTGGTGGAGCGGGATCGCCAAGCTGACCGATCTGAACAGCGCGCTGGCCGAGGCCGGCCACTTCGGCCTGAAGCCCGCCTGGCTGGTCGTCGCCGCCACCGTCCTGGTCCAGTTGGGCGGCTCGATCGCCCTGATCCTGGGCAGGGGCGGCTGGCTGGCGGCCGGCGCCCTGGGCGTCTTCACCGCCTTCGCCACCCTGATCGCCCACCCCTATTGGACCGTCGCCGATCCGGTCGAGCGCTTTCACGCCTTGAATACCTTTCTCGAACATATCGGCCTGATCGGCGGCTTCATGCTGGCGGCGATCCTGATCGAACGGGAGAAATGGGCATGAGCGCGCAACCTCGCTGGCTACCCGCCGCCACCGGCGTCGGCATGGCCCTCGTCGGCGGCTATATCGACGTGGTCGGTTTCGTCCTGCTGTTCGGCCTGTTCGTGAACCACGCCACCGGCAACCTCGTCATGCTGGGCGTCTCCCTGGCCGGCGGCGGCCAGGGCATCGCCACCAAGCTGCTGTCCCTGCCGGTGTTCATCGCCGCAGCGGCCGCGACCTACGTGATGATCTGCAAGCGCCGGGCCCGCGGCCAGGCCAACGAGGCGGCGGTGCTGCTGCTGCAGGCGGCGATGCTGGTGGTGTTCATGCTGCTGACCGTCGCGGCCCTGCCAGCGACCAGCGCCGACGAGCCGGCGGTGATGCTCGCGGGCCTGGTCGGCGTCTGCGCGATGGCCGTCCAGAACGTCGGCGCGCGGGTCGTGTTCAGCAAGATTGCCCCGCCCCCGATCATGACCGGCAACGTCACCCAGATGGCCATCGATCTCGTCGACCTGCTGACCTCCAAGAACGGTCTCGACGAGGCCCTGCGCGCGCGGATCGTCAAGACCTGGCCGCCGGTCATGGCCTTTGCCGTCGGCGCGGTCGGCGGCGCCCTCGGGGTGCTGGTCGCCGGCCCGTGGAGCCTGCTGCCGGGCGCGGTGATCGTCGCGATCCTGGGCGGTCTCTACGCCCAAGCCCCGCGCGCGGTGGAAGCATGAGGGCGCTTGTCCTCACAGCGGCCCTGGCGGTCGCCAGCGCCGCCCACGCCGCCGAACCGCCCGCGTTCAAGCCGATCCGTTCGGATGAAAACTACGGCTACCTGAAGTCCGCCCCGACGCTGACCGGCCTCGACTCGCTGCGCTACATACCGGTCGGTCAGGACGGCTATCTGAGCTTCGGCGGCGAGGCCCGCGTGCGCCTCGACACCATGGACGCGCCGCACTTCGGAACCGGCGGCGCGGAAGCCGACAGCTTCGCCCTGGTCCGCGGTCTGGTCAGCGCCGACCTGCACCTGAACTCGACGGTGCGGGTCTATGGCGAGCTCGGCATCCACCGCGACCTCGGCAAGCACGAGGCGCCGGCCGCGATCGACCGCGATGGCCTGGACGCCCAGGTGCTGTTCGTCGACCTGACGCCGGCCAAGTCCTGGCGCCTTCGCCTGGGCCGCCAGGAGCTGATGTTCAACGCCACCCAGCGCTTCGTCGCCGTGCGCGAGGGTCCCAACATCCGCCAGAGCTTCGACGGCGCGCGGCTGACCTATGCCGGCAAGATGCTGAAGGTCGACGCGTTCTACACCCACCCGATCACCCTCTCGACCGGCGCCTTCAACGACAGCCACAGTCGCAGCCAGGCCTTCTGGGGCGTCTACGCCAGCGCGCCGCTCAGCAAGGCCGTCAGCCTGGATGTCTACAGCCTGAACCTCGACCGCGACCGCGTGCGCTTCGGCGCGGTGACGGGCGACGAGCGCCGGCGCACGCTGGGCGCGCGACTGGCCGGCAAGACCGGCGCGATCGACTACGAGGTCGAGGGCATGGTCCAGCGCGGCCACTTCGCCGGCCAGGACATCCGCGCCTGGGGCGGCAGCGCCGGGGCGGGCTACACCCTCGCCGCGCCGTGGAAGCCGCGCCTGTCGGTGCGCCGCGACATCGGCTCCGGCGACAGCGACCCGACCGACAGCAAGCTGCAGACCTTCAACCCGCTGTTCCCGCGCGGCGCCTATTTCAGCGAGGCGGCGCTGATCAGCTGGAGCAACCTGTCGGCCTGGCGCATGGCCCTGGGCGTCGCCCCGACCAAGGCCGTCACGGTCGAGGTCAGCCACACCGATCGCCACCGCCAGACGGGTCGCGACGCCATCTACCTGCAGCCCTATGCGGTGCTGGCCGGCGGCGGCGCGTCGACCGCCAAGGCCGTCAGCCAGGACTGGCAGGCCGACCTCACCTGGCAGGTCAACCGCAACGTCAAGCTGACGCTGGAGGCCGTCCACGCCGACACCGGCGCGGCGGTGAAGGCGGCCGGCGGGCATGACGTCGATTTCGGGATGGCGATCATCCAGTTCCGCTTCTGAGACGGCAGCAAGACGAGGCGATACCCCATTTGGGGTAGTGAAATGTCACCCGTTGGCGGCTGACGCAGAACGCGATCATCGAACATGGTCTCTCAAGGCCGAGACGCAGGCGCGCGTCGCGGCCAGACCTTGGGGGACGCGATGCTCAACGCGATCGGAACGGCAGATATCGAGCCGTTCGCCGTCGGCGACACCGGCATGATTTCCGAGCTTCTGGACAAGGCCCTGCGCCTGTTCGAGGGCGACCGGATCGCCTCGCGCCGGCTGGTCGAGCAGGCCTTCACCCTGGCCGACCGCTCGACCTATCCCGCGCCCCTGGCCCAAGGCGCCCTGGCCGCCTGGCAGGCCCGGCGGATCGAGGGCTTCGTCGAGCAGAACCTCTCCCACCCCATCCGCATCGACGCGGTCGCCACCCTGGTGTCGCTGAGCCCGAACTACTTCTCGCGGGCCTTCAAGGCGACGTTCGGCACGACCTTCTCGCACTATGTGATCCAGCAGCGCATCACCCTGGCCAAGCAGATGCTGCTGACCACCGACGCCTCGATCGCCGAGATCGCCCTGGACTGCGGCCTGGCCGACCAGTCGCACCTGACGCGCCTGTTCAAGCGCGCCGTGGGTTCGCCGCCCAATGCCTGGCGCCGCGCCGCCCGCTGCGACGCCTGGACGCCGAAGGCGGCGGCCTAGGAGATGTCGATCAGCCCGCGCCGCACCGCGACGGTGACGGCGTGGGTGCGGTCGCAGACGCCCAGCTTGCCGAAGATGCTCTTCACATGAACCTTGACCGTCTGATCCGAGATCGACAGCCGCCGGGCGACGCCCTTGTTGGGTTCGCCGCGCGAGATCAGGCGCAGCACGGCCAGCTCGCGGTCGCTGAGCTTGTCCTCGTTCATGTGCGACAGGATCTGTTCGGCCACGACCGGCGAGACATAGCGGCGGCCGGCGCTGACCGTGCGGATGGCGTCGACCAGCTCGCGATGCAGGGAGCTCTTGAGCAGGAAGCCCAGGGCTCCCAGCCGCAACGCCCGCTCGGCATAGGCGTCGCCGCCATAGGTGGTCAGCACCGCGATCTTGGAGTCGGGCGCCTCGCCTAGAATCACCGGGATGGCGTCCAACCCGCCCAACCGCGGCATCTGCAGGTCGATCAGCGTGACGTCGGGCTTGAGGGTTCGCGACTTCTCGATCGCCTCGGCCCCGTCCGAAGCCTCACCGGCCAGTTCGAAGTCGGCTTCGGCCAGCAGAGCGTTGGCGATGCCCTCCCGCATCAGCGGATGGTCATCGACGATAAGCACACGCGTCTTCCGGCCCTCGGGCGTCATGGCGTTCATCGGATTTAACGATCGCAGAAGTTGGCCTGGTCAGTACGCGCACCGGTCAGGACACTTTAAGCTGAACTGGGCCTTAACCGAAATGGGTTCCTGCGAAATTCTCGGTCATCGCGAGCACTTGTCCCAAGAATTCGCCAGTCCCGCTGGCCAGGGCGGTGACCCATGGGGTCTTCACTCGACGCTTCTCCAAGGCGAAGCTAACAATCGCAACGCGCCGCATCCGGCGAGGACCTCACGTTCTGGACCGTCGAACATGCCCTGGCGACGGGTCCTGCTGCGCGTTCTGCCCCTGGTCATGGGCTTGATTTGCGGGTCCTTGGCCGCCCACGCCGACGAGCCCCAGCAGCAATTGCCGCGCCTGCTGCATACGGCTTGGCGGCAGGACAGCGGCGCGCCGCCGAACATCTGGGCGATCGGCCAGGCGCCTCAAGGCGAACTGTGGCTGGGCGCCGGCGCGGGCCTCTACCGCTTCGACGGCGTGCGCTTCAGCCAGTTCCGGTCGGACGGGACGACCACCCTGCCCAGCGAGATCGTCACGGCCATGCTGGTCACCCGCGCCGGTGAGGTCTGGGTCGGCTACCATGCCGGCGGCGTCTCGATGATCCGCAACGGCAAGATCACCAACTACGCCAAGGGTCCGCCGACCGGCAGCCTGAAGCAATTCGTCGAAGGCCGCGACGGCGCGATCTGGACCGCCGCGTTCGGCGGGGTGTCGGTGTTCCGCAGCGGTCGCTGGACGCCGGTCCCCTGGGATCCAGCGTTGGGCCGAGCCTTCAACATGGTGGTCGCTCGCGACGGCGGGGTCTGGGTCGCGGCCCAGCACGCCCTGGTTCGCGTCGATCCCGCCTCGCTGAAGGTCCGCAAGACCAACGAGCCCGTCGAGGGATCCTGGGCCCTGACCGAGGGGCCGGACGGCCGCCTCTGGTTCGCCGACCAGGCGGTCGGCCTGCGGGCGCTGGATCCCGCGCGCCTGTTCGATCCCCTCGCGCCGAGCCGCAAGCCGCCCGCCAAGCCCAACCTCCTGGTGTCGCGGCGGGTGATGTTCGACAACACCGGCGTGCTCTGGGGCGCGTATGAGGACGGCCAGGGCGTCTATCGGATCCTGCACCCCAACCGCGTCCCGACCGGCCGCGTCCTGACCAGGGCCGATGTCGACCAAAGCTATGGCGCGGCCCAGGGCCTGACCGCCGACCTGGCCGCCGCCCTGTTCCAAGATCGCGAGCGCAATGTCTGGGTCGGCAGCCTGCTGGGTCTGGACCGCTTCAGCGCCGCAGACATCGTCGCCGAGCGCTTGATCCCCTCCAGCACCCGCGAGGGCTACCGCGCCGTGGCGACGCCGCAGGGCCGGCTCTACCTGACCGACGCCGACGCCCTCTATCGCGTCGACGACGCCGGCCGGCCAAAACGCCTGCATCAAGGCCTGGGCCATCCCAACGAGCTGTGCGCCGGCAAGGATGGCAGGGTCTGGATGGCCGCCGACAAGGGCCTGTGGCGCGTGAACACGCCGCGCCTGACCGCGATCCTCCTGCCCACCGGGGCCGAGGGCCGCGCCGTGCTGGCCTGCGCCCAGGACAGCACGGGCGGGCTGTGGGTCTCGATCAACGGCGCGGGCCTGTTCCGACGCGATGACCGCGACTGGCGCCCCGTGGCGGCCAGTCTGCCCAAGGGCTTCTATCCGCGCATCCTGGTCGCCAGCCCCGACGGAACCGTCTGGGCGGCGGATCCCGGCTTCGACCTCTATGCGATCCGCGGCGATGGGGTGCGGCGGTTCACGCAGGCCGACGGCCTGGCGATCGGCGAGCTGAAGACCATCACCACCGATCGTCGCGGCCAAGTGCTGGCCGGCGGCGAGCGTGGCGTCCCCCCGCTGGCGGGCGCCCGCTTCCCCTCCCAGACCCTCCACCGCC
>JAEXJH010000149.1 GCA_023445955.1 Pseudomonadota bacterium | reverse complement strand
GCGACCTGGCCCCGTTCGTCGCCGTCGATCCGGCCCGCGCGGTGGGCAAGGCCTATCTGCGGATCATGGTCCAGGACCAGCCGGGCGTGATCGCCGCCATCTCCGAAACCCTGGCCGAATGCGGCGTTTCGATCGACAGCTTCCTGCAGAAGCCTGTCGAAGGCGCAGGCGGCGTGCCGATCGTGCTCGTTACCCATGCGACGCCGGAATCGAATCTGCTGGACGCGATTAGCCGCATCGAAAAATTGCAGACCGTGCTAGAGCGTCCCCGCCTTCTGCGCGTCGCGCGTATCTAAAACGACCGAGAAAACTCGGCGTCGAAGGCGACATTGGGAACTAGGCCGCTCTTTTCCGGGGGCGGTCGGGAGAGACGGATGAGTTCGAACACCCTGGACCGCTCGCTGGTCCTGGACGCCGTTCGCGTAACCGAAGCCGCCGCCATCGCCTCATGGACGATGCTGGGCCGCGGCGACGAGATGGCCGCCGACCAGGCCGCCGTCGACGCGATGCGCAACGCCTTGAATGAGCTGGATATCGAGGGCGAGATCGTCATCGGCGAAGGCGAGCGCGACGAAGCGCCGATGCTGTACATCGGCGAGAAGGTCGGCACGGGGAAGGGCCCCAAGATCGACATCGCGCTGGATCCGCTGGAAGGCACGACCCTGGCCGCCAAGGCTCAGCCCAACGCCCTGACGGTGATGGCCTGGGCGCCCAAGGGCACGCTGCTGAACGCGCCCGACACCTATATGGACAAGATCGCCTGTGGTCCGGGCCTGCCCACCGGGGTGATCGACCTGGACAAGTCGCCGGCCGAGAACATCCAGGCCATCGCCGACGCCAAGGGTGTGGCTGCAACCGAGATCACGGTCTGCGTGCTGGATCGTCCGCGTCACGCCGACATCATCGCCAAGGTCCGCGCCGCTGGCGCCCGCATCCATCTGATCACGGACGGCGACGTGGCCGGGGTGATCAACACCACCGATCCCTCGACCGGCATCGACCTTTATCTCGGGTCGGGCGGCGCGCCAGAAGGCGTCCTGGCCTGCGCGGCGCTGAAGTGCGTCGGCGGCCAGTTCCAGGGGCGGCTGCTGTTCCGCAACAACGACGAGCGCGCGCGCGCCTCCAAGTGGGGCATCACCGAGCTCGACAAGAAGTACGACCTGCACGAGATCGTCCGGGACGAGGCGATCTTCGCCGCCACCGGCGTGACGCGCGGCGGGCTGCTGGACGGCGTCATCTTCCGCGATGGCTGCGTGCACACCCACACCCTGGTGATGAACTCCTCGACGGGCACGGTCCGCGAGGTCCGCATGAAGCGGAAGGTCTGAGACCTTCTTGTCACGGTCGCCCTGTAGAGGCGGCCGTTCTGCTTTCGGTTTCGAGGATACCAGATGACCGCCTTTGTCGACCTGGCCGCCCGGCTCGCGGCCGAGCCGGCCGACGCCGCCCTCAAGGACGTCGTCCAGACGATCGCCGCCACGTGCGCGCAGATCAGCCGCGTCGTCGCCAGCGGCGCGTTGTCGGGCAGCCTGGGCGCGGCCGGCAGCACCAATGTCCAGGATGAAGAGCAGAAGAAGCTCGACGTCATCACCAACGACATGCTGAGCGACGCCCTGAAGGGCTGCGCCGCGGTCGCGGGCCTGGCCTCGGAAGAGCTGGAAGAGGTCGAGCCCACAGGCCGTGTCGGCGGCTATCTGGTGACCTTCGATCCGCTGGACGGCTCCAGCAATATCGACGTCAACGTCTCGGTCGGAACGATCTTCTCGGTGCTGTCCGCGCCGGCCGACCACGCGCCGACGGAAGCCGACTTCATGCAGTCGGGCCGCAGCCAAGTCGCGGCCGGCTACGCTGTCTATGGCCCGCAGACCATGCTGGTCCTGACCCTGTCGGGCGGGGTCGACGGCTTCACGCTCAGCGCCGACGGCCAGTGGCTGCTGACCCATCCGAACCTGGCGATCAAGGCCGACACCGCCGAGTTCGCGATCAACATGTCCAACCAGCGCCACTGGGCGCCGCCCGTGCGCCGCTATATCGACGGCTGCCTGGCGGGCAAGGACGGTCCCCGGGGCAAGAACTTCAACATGCGCTGGGTGGCCTCGATGGTCGCCGACGTCCACCGCATCCTGATGCGCGGCGGCATCTTCATGTACCCGTGGGACGCCCGCGAGCCGGAGAAGCCCGGCAAGCTGCGCCTGATGTACGAGGCCAACCCGATGAGCCTGCTGGTCGAGCGGGCCGGCGGAAAGTCGACCGAGGGCTTGACCGATATCCTCGACCTGCAACCAACCAAGCTGCACCAGCGCGTGCCGGTGGTGCTGGGCTCGGCCAACGAGGTCGAGGCGGTGCGTAGCGAGATGCAGGCCGGCTAACCCACGTCCGGGACTGTCGTTTCGGCGCCGCATGGTCCGAATCCACGTGACCAGCTACTCTCCAGCGATGCCTGCCGATGGTGTCCCTCATCTCGCCCCCACCGCCTTCCTCGGCGTCGAACGCTCGCTGAGCGGCCGCGCCTGGCGCGAGCGGCCGGCCGACATGGCCGTGGTGCGCGATATCCAGCAGCGTCACGGTTTGACCGAGCCCCTGGCGCGGGCCTTGGCCTCGCGCGGTGTCAGCCTGGAGCAGGCTGAGCACTATCTGCGCCCGACCCTGAAGGCGCTGTTCCCAGATCCGTCGAGCTTCACGGACATGGACCGGGCCGCCGAGATCCTGATCGACGCCCTGGAGCAGGGACGGCCGACCATGGTCTTCGCCGACTATGACGTCGACGGGGCCACCAGCGCCGCCCAGCTGGTTCGCTGGTTCCGCTATATGGGCGTCGAACTGCCGATCTACATTCCCGACCGCCTGACCGAGGGCTATGGCCCCAGCCCCGCGGCCTTCAAGACCATCCGCGACGGTGGGGCCGAGCTGGTCGTGACCCTGGACTGCGGCGCGGCGGCCTATGACGCGATCGCCAGCGCCGGCGAGATCGGCCTGGAGGTCGTGGTCATCGACCACCACCTGATGCGCGAAGACCCGCCGGCCGCCGCCGCCGTGGTCAACCCCAACCGTCCCGGCTGCCAGAGCGGGCAGGGGGTCTTGGCTGCCGCCGGGGTCACCTTCGTTCTGCTGGCCGCCCTGAACCGCGAGGCCCGCAAGCGCGGCCTGTTCACCGACGAGCGCCCGCAGCCGGACCTGCGCCAGTGGCTGGACCTCGTGGCCCTCGGCGAGGTCTGCGACGTCACCCAGCTGGTCGGCTTCAACCGCGCCTTGACGGCGCTGGGCCTGAAGACCATGGGCGCCTGGGCCAATCCGGGGCTGAAGGCGCTGTTCGAGGTCGGCAAGGGCTCAGGCGAGCCGTCGGTCTTCCATGCCGGTTTCATCCTGGGCCCGCGCATCAACGCCGGCGGTCGGATCGGCCGCTCGGATCTCGGCGCCATGTTACTGTCGACCGACGATCCGCTGGAAGCCGCCGCCCTGGCCGAGGAGCTGGACGGCCTCAACACCGAGCGCAAGGCCGTCGAGGCTGCGGTGGTCGAGGAGGCCGCGGGCCTGCTGGAGCGGGGCAGCAACTTCAATCCCGACGCTCCGGTCATCGTGGTGGCCGGGGACGGCTGGCACCCGGGCGTCATCGGCATCGTCGC
This sequence comes from Pseudomonadota bacterium, assembly GCA_023445955.1. Classification (GTDB taxonomy): domain Bacteria; phylum Pseudomonadota; class Alphaproteobacteria; order Caulobacterales; family Caulobacteraceae; genus Caulobacter. Next base: position 2,803 of record JAEXJH010000149.1, on the reverse strand, counting down.
CGGGCGTCTGCGCGAGCGCTATCGCAAGCCGGTGGTGGTGATCGGCGTCGACCGCGCCGCCAATGTCGGCAAGGGCTCGGGCCGCTCGCAGCCAGGCGTGAACCTGGGGCGCGCCATCCAGGCCGCCTTCGAGGCCGGCCTGCTGATGGCCGGCGGCGGCCACGCCATGGCGGCGGGCCTGTCGATTCGCCCCGAGATGATTCCCGAGTTCCGCGCCTTCCTGGAGGAACGACTGGCCGGCGAGATGGAGGCGGTGGGCGTCGAATCGGTCGAGATCGACGCCCTGGTCCAGCCCCGCGCGGCGAATCGGGCGCTGCTCGACAACTTCCAGCGCTTGGCGCCGTTCGGTCCCGGCAATCCCGAGCCCATGTTCGCCTTGACCCAAGTTCGGCCCGAGCGCGTCTCGGCCCTGAAGGGCGGTCACGTGCGCATGGACTTGGTCGGTCCGACGGGCGACCGCATCAAGGCGATCAGCTGGCGCAGCGCCGAGACGCCGCTGGGCCAGCGCCTGCTGGCCGGCGGCGGCGCGCTGGACGTCGTGGGCAAGCTGAAGCCGGACGATTACATGGGCCGCAACGGGGTCCAGCTGGAGATCGAGGACGCTCACGACCCCCGGGCTCGCTACGCCGACTAAGCCCCTTGCCGCAGGGGATGTGGGCGGACTGAAAAAATGACTTTCGCCCGCTTGCGCACCCCAGAGGTCGCGGCTATACACCCGCTTCCTCGCGGGGCCGCTGGTCCCTTCGTCTATCGGTTAGGACGCCAGATTTTCAATCTGGAGAGAGGGGTTCGACTCCCCTAGGGACTGCCACCTTCGGCTGTATTTCAGGATTGTTTCTGTGTTGTTTCTGCGACGAAATGTCGCGGATCGCCCCCGCCTGGGGTTTTGACGTGATTTCGTCATTGACGGTTCCCGTTACGCGAGAACACTGTTCTCGTAGTGCTTGCTCCGATGGGCTGATTGGGCAAGCCAGAGGGGTGGGATGTCTGGTTTCGATTTTGAGGACGCTGCGGCGCACGAAGAGTTCGTGCGCATCAGCGGCAAGGTGAAGTGGTTCGACGCCGGTAAGGGTTACGGGTTCATCGTACCGGATGATCCGGGCCAGACCGGGCTCAAGGACGTACTTCTGCATGTAACATCGCTGCGTAACTGCGGCCGCGAAACCGCCATGGAGGGGGCGGTTATCGTGTGCGACGTGGTGCGAAGGCCCAAGGGCTGGCAGGTGTGCGAGGTCGTCGATCTCGACGAAAGCTCCGCGCCCGCGCCGCTTGAGCGCCAGAGGCGCACGTTCGCCGATGGGCCGCCGCGCCGCGATCCGATGCGGGAAGGCCACGGGCGTCACGCCCTGGAGCCCGAAGGGCCGGCCGAGCACGCCAAGGTCAAGTGGTTCAACCGCACCAAGGGCTATGGCTTCGTCATCCGTGACGCCGAGCCGGGCGACATCTTCGTGCATATCGAGACGCTCCGCCGGGGCGGGCTGGAGGACCTGCAGCCAGGCGACGACGTCCTGGTGCGGTTCGCGCGGGGTCCCAAGGGCCTGGTGGTCGCGGAAATCACCGCCGGCGACGCCTGACTTTTCCCGTCTGGCTTTCACCATCTCCGAGGTGAAGCTAGTCTCAGCCGAGATTGGCTTTCACCGAGGTGGCGCGTGGCGGAACGAATGATCGACAGGCGGGCCTTGCTGGCCGGACTGGGCCTGGGCCTTGGCGCGTCCAGTTCGGTCCTGGCCGCGCCGAAGCTGGAGACGGTTGAGATCGTCACCATGCGCGGCCGCCAGCGCTTCCAGGTCGAGATCGCCGCCACCAAGGCCGAGCAGGAGCGGGGCCTGATGTTCCGCAAGAGCCTGGCGCCCGACCGGGGGATGCTCTTCACCTACAAGCAGCCGACGCGCGTGTCGTACTGGATGCGGAACACGCTGATTCCGCTCGACATCATCTACATCCTGCCGAACGGCAAGATCCTGTCGATCGCCCGCAACGCCCGCCCGTTGGACGAGACGCCGCTGTCGTCCGGCGGCTTCATTCTGGGCGTGCTGGAGCTGGCCGGCGGCCGCGCGGCGCAGCTGGGCATCCTGCCGGGCGACCGCGTCCTGCATCGAATCTTCCCGAAGGGGTGAATTGCGGCGTTCGGATCGTTGATCCGCGCTTCGAACCCCTGTAGAGCACGCGCCTGCCGATGTTTCGGAGCGTAGCGCAGCCTGGTAGCGCATCTGTTTTGGGAGCAGAGGGTCGCAGGTTCAAATCCTGCCGCTCCGACCATCGGTAAGGCTTTTTGGGAGAGGTCCATGCTGGCCCGCATCTATCGCCCCGCCAAGAACGCCATGCAGTCCGGCAAGGCCAAGACCAAGGACTGGGTGCTGGAGTTCGAACCGGCCTCGGCCCGCAAGCCCGACCCGCTGATGGGCTGGACCACGTCCAGCGACATGAATGGCCAGGTCCGCCTGACCTTCGAGACCCGCGACGAAGCCGTGGCCTACGCCCAGCGTCACGAGATCTCGTTCCAGCTGTTCGAGCCGAAGACCCCCAAGCGGATCATCAAGGCCTACGCCGACAACTTCGCCGCCAACCGCAAGCAGCCCTGGACCCACTAGGGCTGTCGCGACGGCCGGCCAGAGCGCGCCCTTAGCTCAGCTGGATAGAGCACTCGCCTTCTAAGCGAGCGGTCGCTGGTTCGAATCCAGCAGGGCGCGCCATTTTCCCGGGCGTTGACGGGCGTGGACATCCGTTTCCAGAGTTTTCCAAAGTTTCCCCTTCTGGCCCGGAAGGCGAAGGAAATCTCGGGCGAGAGCGCAGGGCTCACATG